>CAYZAH010000610.1:0-3442 GCA_964475805.1 uncultured Pirellulales bacterium
GCGAGGTCGGATTATCTTGGTTGACGCGGTCGATGAAGCAAAGGCCCGGCTCGCCAGTCGCGTGAGCATTTCGCACAATCCTGTCCCATACTTCCCGAGCGGTGAAACATCCATCGGCTGCCTGGCTTTCCGGAAGCAGATCGTCCAGGGTATAGGAGCCGACGTTTATGGCGCGGGGCATGACATACCTCTTCTTGGTCCGTGGATTGACTACGATGTGCAGAGCATTTTGGGCATCCTCCAACTGTTTCATGAAGGCATCGGGGACCTTGACCGAGAGATTGAAGTTCGTGAACGCAGTGGGGTTACTCTTGGCATGAATGAAGTTGAGAATATCGGGATGATCTACCGACATCATGCCCATGTTGGCGCCCCGCCGAAAAGCCCCCTGCTGGATTGCACTGGTTCCTTCTGAGAACACCTTCATGAAACTGATGGGCCCGGACGTCTTGCCGCCGCTGGATGTGACGATGTCACCCGTAGGCCGAAGCCGGTCGAAGGAAAATCCAGTGCCGCCGCCCGCCTTCTGGATAAGAGCTGCGTACTTGACGGCGTCAAAGATCGCGTCGATGCTATCTCCGACAGGCAGAACAAAGCAGGCGCTCAGCATTTCGTTTTCTCGGCCAGCGTTCATCAGCGTCGGACTGTTGGGCAGGAACACTCCCTCAGTCATGAGCTCGTAGAATTCATCTGCAACAGCCTTTGGCTCACTATCCGTGGCTCCGTATTTGGACTCGCTCACCGCGATGGCGTTTGCAACACGGCGGAACATCTGCTCCGGGGTCTCGATTACCTTGCCGCGGGCGTCTTTCCGAAGGTACCTGCGTCTAAGAATCTGAGTACGCATGTCTGAGTTATCTTCTCTTGTTTTCATGTTCTTTTCCTGCAAGGCCACTGCATTTGTGACACTACCTACCATACTACCAAACCCCTTCCCCATCAGAGCCGCCACAGACTTACGAACCAGTGATTTATGACCAACCTTTTACGCACAGCTTGCTGCACCAATGATGATGAGCCGTTACCTGACTTTGGTTTTTCGAGCAGTAGAAAAACCAAAGTCATCATGGAGGTGATGCAAGATGCGAAAATGCAAATTGTGCGGTAAAGCCACACCGGAGCTATTTGGGCCGTATTGTGGTCGGTGCGACAAGATTGTTGGGGATGTGAATGCTGGTTTGGCGGCTGAACTTGAGCCCAGAGAGCTTGTCGTCTCATACGGGTGAGCAACGATGAAGTCAAACCATGCAAGAAAAGTCTCGGAACAGGCTTTCAACGAGCTGGTCAAAGCCGTCGAGGCCGGAAAGAGCCAGAAGCTCGTTGCGTATTTGAAGGCAATGGGTAGGTTCCACAACTACAGCCTGGGCAATGCTATCCTGATCGGGTTTCAGAAGCCGGAAGCAACGCATGTTGCGGGCTTTCGAACTTGGCAGAAGCTCAGCAGATACGTGAAGAAAGGCGAGCACGGCATTGCGATCATGGCACCGATTGTATGGCGCAGAAAGGTAACGCCAGCAGACGATGAAGACGACAAATCAAACGGCGAAGAGGAAGCGGCCCTGGCGTTCAAGACCGCTTACGTGTTTGACATCAGCCAGACCGATGGAAAGCCGTTGCCGGAGTTTGCCCGGACTCAGGGGGATCCTGGGGTGTACACGGAGAGATTGGAGCGCTTTATCTCGGGCAGAGGCATCAAGCTGGAACGAAGCAACCTTAGAATTGCAGAAGGCATCTCGATCGGCGGAACCATCCTGCTGAAGGCAAGTCTTGCTCCGGCTGATGAATTCTCAGTTCTTGTCCATGAGATCGCTCATGAAATGCTGCATGTGGATCCGGCGAACCGGCCTAAGGATAAGAAGGTCCGTGAGGCGGAAGCCGAAGCTGTTGCTTTTGTCGTCTGTCACGGCATTGGCTTGGATACCAACACCGCCAGCAGTGACTATATCCAGTTATACAACGGTGACAAGGAAACCTTGGTGAAGTCATTAGGGAGGATACAGAGGACGGCCGCGGAGATATTGGGGGCGGTGATGGAGAAGGAGTCGGAGGGTGAGACTACAGTTGAAGGGCCATGTGTGGCTGTCGCGGCGTAGACTCACGGCGGCCTTTCTGGAGGCAACGTATCGGCGCAAAGAACAGTCTGTTGTCAAGAAATTCACCACGAACATTCAATACCTTGGTCATACAGAGGATTTTGCCCTTGGCCTGAAGGGTCAGGACTCTATCCTTGCACAGAGAATATGCTACCAATAACTAATTGCAGAAATCCAAACCCGATCCTTTTTCGTCTTTTACCGGGGGAGGTTGCGGCAGTTTTGACAAAACAATGACAATCGGCAGGTTCAGAAATCGATGGGATCAGACTGGATTCGCCATATCAATAAGCTGTAAATAGACCAGGTCATCAAAAGAGGCTACTCAACCGAGGAGGAGATCATCCTTGACGCGGATGGGATGAATTTCGTACAATTAATGTCGCTGAAGGTCTCATGGTTTGGAACGGGTGGGTGTTGTGTGTGAGGACGTGGAATTCCCTCCTGTCATAAGCCTTGGTATTAGCGAAGACCACCGGAGACATGTACTTCGCAGATAAGGTCTTTCACCAAATCAATGAAATGAGCTGTTGTCTCAGTTTGTAAAGGAAGGAGATAGGTCGGCACCGCAAGGGCTCTCCTTGGCAGATTTGGTCAGGATGCAATGTGGCCGGTACTTATTACTGGTCGTTTCAATTTAGATTTTCTTTGATAGAGGAGTACTGTTATGTCGAGAAAATTGATTTATCTGATTTCTTTTGCCGTACCGTTACTAAACGTAGTAAGCAACGCACAGGCGGTCGAGCCAACGGCTGACGCCTATATTAGGGGTTCCGCTAATGCTGACACTAACTACGGAGGTGATGCGGGCCTTCTGATCAAGAATAACAACGGCGGCGACAATGATCGCAAGGTCTATATGCGCTTTGACGTTTCGGGTACGATCATGGACGCTTCGCTCGATTTGACCGTTTCGACGAACAACGAGGGAGGCGGTGGAACGACGCCGCAAACCTTTACGGTTGAGGTCTTTGGGCTTGCAGAATCCCTGGATCACACCTGGACCGAGAATGACATCACCTGGAACAACGCCCCGGCAAATAATACCTCAAACCACGACTTCACCGCAGACGCGACAATGTTGGGTTCTTTCCTTGTCGATCAACTGCCGGCCGGGGAAACCATTTCATTTAGTGACCCCGCTTTAGTCGATTTTATCAACGCCGATACCGACAATCAAATTACGCTCTTGCTCCGCAGGACAACGGGAAATGGATCGCATAACCTGGGATTCGCCTCAAAGGAACACTCAAGTTACAGTGCGCCGACGTTGAATACGGTAGCGGCTACGCGGGCCTTTGGCCCGAATCCCGCCGATGGTGCTTTCCTTGAAGCAACGTGGGCCAGCC
>CAYZAH010000611.1:0-3436 GCA_964475805.1 uncultured Pirellulales bacterium
CCTTTCTTCGGCCAGTCGGGTATGCTGCGAATACAACGGCTCAGATCAATCTGCTTGCTCGTCATGTGCGGTCCTTCGTCAAATCCGTTAGCATGTATCGTCTTCGTCTATTGTTAAACGATTGCGGAAGAAATGTCAACCGGAGTGATCTAAAGTGGCTAAAGTGAGCTAAAATGCCTAAAGTTGAGGGTGGTGTAGCCAACTTTAGTTCACTTTAGTCACGTTCCTCTTTGGGCACTATTCTTCGTTCATGTATTCGTAGAGCTTTGTGAGCGCGTCGCGTCGAATCTGCCGGATTCGCTCTCGCGTGAGCCCCATTTCCTTGCCGATCTCCTTGAGCGACATCGGCTTTTTCCCGTCGAGACCGTAATGCAATCGCAGTATCTCGGCCTCTCTTGGATCGATATTGTTGAGCAGCTTCAGGGCTTTGAGTTTTTCTTCGACCGCGATGAGTACGTCTTCCGGCCGGCCGCTGCTGGGATCCTCAAGGATCGCCTCGAGCATCATGTCGTCATCAGCCTCCTCGGCGCCGTACGATTCGCCCGTCGAACTGAGAATCTCAACGATGCGGTGGACGAGCTTTGCCTTTCGCAGAGGTAGTTGCATTACCTCGGCCATCTCTTCGACGCGCGGCATCCTTCCCAGTGTGCTCTCCAACTCGGAGGCGCTGTGTCGCCACTGATTGATAAGGGCGACCATATAGGTAGGGATATGCACAGGTTGTGTGTTTTCGAGAAGAGCACGCTTGATGCTTTGTTTGATCCACCACGCAGCATAAGTGCTGAAGCGAACCCCGCGCTTCGGGTCGAAGTAATCGACCGCCCGAATGAGACCGAGATTGCCTTCTTCGATCAAATCGCTAAGACCCATTCCCCGGTCGCCGTACTTCTTTGCAATATTGACGACAAGTCTCAAATTGCTTCGCACGAGTTGTTCGCGGGCAAACTGGTCGTTTTGCTCGACGATCAACGTGCCCAACTTCTGCTCCTGCGCCATGGTCAGCAGCGGCGCCTCGTCGATCTCTTTGAGATATTCCTTTATGGTTGCGTCGAAAGCGATAGTACACTCCCGCCCGACCGAGGGCCTTTCGGCTCCGGCCACAAGGGCAAATGAAGTCTCGACCTTACCTCCGTTGGTTATGGGACGATGCCTCCGTTCCTCTCGTATCGTGGGCAAGCTGTCTTTCGGCAGGCTCTAAGCAGAGCCCATGGAATGCCCACGGCACTATTGAGCTATCGGTCAAATGTGCCTTCGGGTTAACCACGCGGGCAGATTTTCCTCTCCCCGACGGGACTGGCTGGTTTCGGCGGCGCCGTTCCGTCGAAAACTGCCTGTCCCCCTCAGAAGGGACGGAACGTAGGGGCAGGCCCGTGTGCCTGCCCTTGGCAACCACGTGGGGTTGCCCCTACCCAACGACGGAAACCAGACTGTCCCAAGGCTGGCTTGGGCGGCATTTGAGGTGAACGCGACGAATTGATATCGGAGCAATAAAGAAAGGGCCTGCACCAAATCGGTACAGGCCCCTTTTCAAACAGGCCAATCGTGAAGTATTGACAACCTGCTACGGTTCCGTAGTCGCCCGATAGAGCCGGATGTCATCAATGTACAGCGTGCCCGAGCCGCCGGCGGAAGCGATGCCGGACTTACTGCCCAGACCGATGGCAATCTTATCCACGTTTCTCAGGTTGATGCCCATGTCGGCAAATTCCTGCAACGGGATGACCCATTGCGTCCAATCGTCAATGGTGGCCGCGGCGGGATCGTCATTGGGTACGATCGCCGGCGAGCCGGAAGCGTTCGAGACCGCCACGTACATCGGCTCAGCCGCGTTGCTGGCGATACCGACGTCCTGGTCCGCCCACTGGCCGCTCACGTTTCCGGTCGTCGTGACGTTCGTGAAGACGGCTTCGCACGTCAAGGTCGCGTCGTGACTGGTTACCGCAAGGCCGATGTAGACGTTCGAGCCCATGGTGATATTCTGCGGCGTAGCGCCCGTGACCGGCTGCCAGGTGATTCCGTCGGCGGAATGCGAGGCTGTGAAGTTGCCGGCTATATCGCGCTCGATCTTCACCCAGTGCGGGGCGGTAATCCCGGCCTCGTTCGTGTTGAAGCTGGCGCCGCCGGTGTCGAGACGACCTTGCGAGGCAACGCCGTTGGCAGGTGTGATCGCGGCAAAGGCGTGCTTCGAGCCGCCGTCCAGCGTCTCGCGGATCATCACGCCGGCCTTGGCCCAGCCGTTCGTGTTCTGGACACTCATGACCCTGGCCGTAATTGAGCCGGCGCCGGTGAGCGTCTTGTAGGCAAAGTGAAACTCGTCATGGTAGTCACCCGCCGTGCCGACGTCCCAGATATCCGTGCCGGAGCCTGATACGGTGAACGTCCCGGCCGGGGCTTCGACAAAACCGCCCGTCGAGCCGGGAAGACCGTGGAACCATAGTGATAGTTCCGCGACGTCCTGCTCGGTCCAGTCGCGCGGCCAAGTCAGACTCAGCGATGCTTCCGAATTGGTCACGCCGCCGGTGTTATTGTAGAACAGCGGCATGGACTGCCGGCCGCTATGAACAATCGTCTGCTCGGCATACGGAGGCAGCAGATAGCCGACCTGCGAACCGTTATCCGCGACGCCGAAACCATCAATCCAGTGTTGCCAAATGGCTTCGCCCGCCGTGTCGTTATCCGTATAGGTCTCGAAGTCGTCCACTAAGAGGAAATCGCCCGTCGTGAAACTCCAGATATTGCCGACCCACGGACTGTCGGGGTTGACGTTGTTCACCTCATCGACGCGCCAATAGTACGTCGTGTTCCAGGCAAGCTGGCCCGGATCGTAACTCTCGTCACCCAGGGCTTTCGTCGCCTTGAATTCCGGCGAAGCCTTGGTGGCGTTGGCCACGGCGTCCCTATCGGTGCCTAAGTACACCTCGTGTGAGGCGGCCTCGTCGCCAGGATTCCACGTGAGGATCGGGCTCAGGCTCGCGCCGGTCGATCCGTTGGCCGGACTGGGGTTGCTGGCGTTGACCGGCAGTGACAAGGCGGCTTGTGGAACATAGTCTCTCGGCAAAGAGGGGCTCTCCCAGAATAGTCTCCATTCTGCTTCTCCAGCAAGCTCGAAGCCTTCCACGACCATGGAATAATATTGGCCCGCAACGAGGTCGATTGGCTGGCTGCTGACCTCTGTGTAGTCGTGTCCGGCCCCCCAATCATCGATGATCAGCTCGCCATTGAGGTACATGCGAGCCCCGTCATCGGACCCAATTGTGAAGATGAACGGCTCTGAGAAAGGTGCTTCCAACTCCCCGGTCCACCTGACTGAGAAGTTGTCTTCGTTGACGCCTGGGCCGACTGGTCCCGGATTCCAGTAGAAGTTGATCTGAGGATCGGTACGTACCAGCACGGGCTTGCCGCTCAAATCTACATTGTTGAAGTACTCACCTTTTAA
>CAYZAH010000612.1:0-3432 GCA_964475805.1 uncultured Pirellulales bacterium
CCACGAATTGCTCGGTCGGGCCGTCGATGATCCAGTGCTGGGCGCCGGTCTGAGGGTCGTAGCTGGCGATGCACATATTGCCCGAGAGGACCAACTGGTCTCGCCCGTCGATGCGCCGGATGATCGGCGTGCAGTAGCTCCGCGTCCGGTTGGGTCGCGGGGTTTTCCAGATAGTCTTGCCCGTGGCGCGCTCGAGGGCGACGATGTAGGCGTCCCCATCGTGGTCGCCGTTGACGATGAGCCTGTCTTTCCAGAGGACGGGAGACGAGCAGTAGCCGTGAATGCTCGAAAATGGCCCCGGCTGGACCGCCCAGACCTGGTTGCCCTCGAAGTCGTAGGCGGCGATGAACATCTTGTCACGATCGAGGAAGCTGACGTAAACATTCTCGCCGTCGGTGGCCGGGGTGGAGGAGGCATAGCTGTTCAGGCGATTGATGCGTTCGAGCGGCGCCTCAAGGACCACGCGCTGCCAGAGGATAGCCCCGTTCGAGCGGTCCAGGCATAACAGCAAGCGTTGGTCTTGCTCTTTCACTGCCGTGACGACAAAGACGCGGTCGCCCCAGACGATGGGAGACGCATGTCCCTTGCCGGGAATCGGTGTTTTCCACGTGATGTTCTGTTCCGCACTCCACCGAGTGGGCACGTTCTTTTCCAGGCTGGTTCCATCGCCGCGAGGCCCCCTCCACATGGGCCAGTTCTCTGCCCAAGCGCTGGCGGACAGGACCAGCAACATTATTCCAATGCATACTCCCGGCACACGGTAATTGATTCGACTCACTCCACGGTTCAAAAGACACCTCGACGACATTATGTTCAGATTCAATCCTCAGCAGCATCACCTGGCTGCCATTCTTGCCCGGCAGCAGCACGGGCGTCCCGCCCGTGAAAAAAACGATTTGCAGGGCCAAGATGGCCTTGCGACACATGGGCAAGATGCCCATGCTACGACGAAGCGGCTTCTCACGCGCGCTCTCATAGAATACCAAAACAATCCCTCCGATTCCAGAAGGAAGTCACTTGAAGACGTTTGTCGAATCATGGTATCTTGGATTCGGTCGTTGGAATAAGAACGGTGGGGCAAGCCCCACCCTACCTTTGGAGAACAATACAATGAATAGATGGAAAAAAGGAATCGTCAACACACGAATCCTGGTCTTGCTGTTGATTGTAGGGATTTTGAGTGGAGGCCGGTTGAGGGCAGCGATGAACGCGGAGTTCGTTGCGGCGCAGAAGCAGCGGGTGATTGTGCTGACGGATATTTCCAATGAGCCGGATGATGAGGAGTCGATGGTGCGCTTTCTTGTCTATTCGAACGAATATGACGTGGAAGGGCTGATCGCCACGACGTCTGTCTGGCTGAGGGATACGGTCCGGCCGGACAGGATTCGGCGACAGGTCGAGGCGTATGGGAAAGTTCGCGATAATTTAGTGCGGCACGCCTCCGGCTATCCCACGGCGGAGCATCTGGCGAGCGTGATTAGGGCGGGCCGACCGGAATTCGGCATGGCGGGCGTCGGCGAGGGAAAAAGCTCGGAAGGCTCGCGGCACATTATCGAGGTGGTTGATCGGCCGGACAAGCGGCCCGTTTGGGTCACCGTGTGGGGTGGAGCGAATTGCCTGGCCCAGGCGCTGTGGGACGTCAAGTATACGCGAAGCACCGAAGAGTTGGAGGCGTTCGTGGCCAAGCTGCGGGTCTATACGATTTCCGATCAGGATAATTCGGGCCGCTGGATGCGGATTACTTTTCCGAATTTGTTCTACATCGTCAGCCCTTCCAGCGTGGACAACATGGAATACTACAAGGCGACGTGGACGGGCATCTCGGGCGACCGGCTCTATCGAAACTCGCCCATGTACAAGTTCGAGCTGGTGGATAATCCGTGGCTCGAAGAGAATATCATCAAGGACCACGGGCCACTTGGCGCACTCTATCCCAGGCTGAAATACATCATGGAAGGCGACACTCCGTCGTTTCTCGGTCTGATCAATAACGGCTTAGGCAGCACCATCAGCCCGGCTTACGGCGGCTGGGGCGGGCGGTATATTCTCCATCAAAGCTACGCCGAGACGCGCCCGATCTGGACCAACGTCCGGGGCGCCCGCGATACCGTCGTGGCCGACGACGGCAAGGCCTACACCTCGGCCCAGGCGACGATCTGGCGATGGCGCGAGGCGTACCAGCATGATTTCGCCGCACGTATGGATTGGTGCGTCGCGGAGTCGTTCGAGAAGGCGAACCACAATCCCATCGCGGCTTTTCAGGGTGACAGGAGCAAGGCGGTAGCGACGATGCTCGTCAAGCCCGGTCAGAGAGTGAATCTCAGCGCCGCCGGGACGTCCGATCCCGATGGGGACGATGTGTCCTATCATTGGTTTGTTTACAAAGAAGCGGGATCGTTCAGAGGCGATGTCACGATCTCGAATAGCCATTCCGCCGAAGCGCATTTTGTTGCACCGCAGGCGAACAGACCAGCGACGCTCCATATTATCCTTCAAGTCAAGGACGACGGGCGGCCCAGCCTCTACAGCTATCGCAGAATCATTGTCACCATCGAAGGTAAATAAGTGTAAGCCGCAAAGGCTTCTACTTGCGCAAGTCTTTCGACGTGGCTAAGGCGATGACCCGGCCCTGGTCGCCGACGGCGCAATAGAAGTGATAGACGATTCCATCGTGCTTGATGAGCCAGGGCTTGTGAGCGTAGGTTTCGTCCCAGGGTTCGGACGGTTCGACTATGTTCGGCCCGTCCCATTTCGTCCAGTGCACCAGGTCGTAGGAGCAGGCGAAGGTATCGAAGGCCTTCGGCCTCCAGCCACACCCAAAATAGAACATCACCCAGACGTCGGCAATGCGGGTGATTTGCGGGTCGCCGGAGATGCCTTTGCCGTTGTCGATGACCGGCTCGGTTCCGTAGCGACGCCAATGTCTCATGTCGCGCGAGACCGCCATGCCGATGCGCTCGTAGCCGTGCCGCTTTTTGGCGTTGTAGAACATGACGAAGGGATAGCCGAGGGATTTGTCTTTATCGTAAATGATGTTGCTTTTGTACTGGGTCAGCCCCTCGAACTCACGCACGTCCGGCTGGTCGCGCGAGAGCACCGGTTCTTCGAGGCGGTTCCATTCGACGGGCTTCGTCGGATCCGTGGTCCAGGCGATGCCGATGGCCAATGGGTCCGTTTCGTATCCCTGTAATGCGCCGCCGATATACGAGAGCCAGTACTTGCCGTTGTATTTCTGCAACGTATAGGAGCCGCCCCAGGTAGGATCCTGGAGGGCGATATAGCCGGCGGCCTGCCGTGCATCCCAGGTGCCCTGGCGAAAGCGCAAGATTCGGCCCAGAGGCTCCCACGTGAGCAGGTCGTGACTTTCGGCGATGGCCGTCTCGTAGCCGGAGCCGTCGAAGATAATGTACATCATGTACCACGCATCGCCGT
>CAYZAH010000613.1:0-3432 GCA_964475805.1 uncultured Pirellulales bacterium
AAAGATTGTGTGATTTGACTTTTTTGGGGACTGAAAAAAGGGCCTGTACCATTCGATACAGGCCCCTATTCGTTCGGACTTTTTGATCATCGGCATGAAAGCCGACCAAGCGGTTTACTGAGCCGGAGGTTCGAGACGCACGTTGTCCAAACCTATCCAGGTATCCCCTTCGCTGACATTGTAGAATTCAATTCCGATCTTGTGACCGACGGCTTCCGGCACATCGCCGGCCGAGAAAGACAATGCATATTCCTGCATCGCATCGGTCAGCGTCACGTCCTGGCTAGCTACCGGGACTCTGTCACCATTGTTGTCGTAGAAAAGGACCATATGCAGAGTCGTCGCGGCCCAGGTGATTCTGGCATCCACTTTCAACTCCAGCACGTCCCACTTCGTAATCGTATGGTCCGTAAGCTGCCAGAGCGAAGGATCACCGCTCATCAGGTAGGCGGTCCAGTCTCCGTCGGTGGGCGTATATCCGGTTTCGACTCCCGAATCGGCGGGCGGTCTGTCGGTCGTCCAGCCGGGCACGTTGTCGAATCCCGTTTGCTTTTCCGTCCCGGGAAGCTCGAAGCTGAAGTTTTGGATAGCCACAGGCCGCGGGCGATACAGCCGGATATCGTCGAAGTACATCACGCCCGAGCCGCCGGCCAGCGTGGTATTCCCTCTGGTGCCCAGGCCGATCACGATACTGTTCACGCGCGTCAGGTTCACGCCCTGCTCCGCGAACGCCTGCAAGGGGATGACCCACTCGGTCCAGGTGGTTGTAATTAGATTCGGGTCATCGTTGTAGACCACCGCCGCGCTGCCCGTGCTGTTGGCGATAGCGACGTACATCGGCTCGGCGGCATTGGCCGCAACGCCTCTGTACCACAGCGACAATTCCGTCACGCCGTGCCGGGTCCAGTCGCTCGGGGATGTGAACGTCCTCTGTGCCTCTGAATACTTGAAGTTGTTGTCGTAGTACAGGGGCATGGACTGGCGGCCACTCTGGACGATCCCGGTCTCGACGTAGTGGCCGCCCGAAGCGAAATCAATCGGCTCAGGATGGCCCGCCATAGCTCCGTTCGTCGTGGTTCCGAATCCGTCGATCCACGTATTCCATATCTCGTCCGGCGTGTAGTCGTTGTAATCCTCGAAACTGTCCACAACGAGATAGTCCGCGATGATAATCGCATGAGTACGACCTTCAGTGATGGATTGGTCGTTGTTGATCTCGTCGATGCGCCAGTAATAGGTTTGGCCCCAATCGAAACCTTCTCGTGGCGAGAAGAGGGTGTTGCTCTGTCGCCCGCGATAAACACCGGTGGCGTCAGAAGCATCAGCATTTGTTACGGCATTCGCATCGACGCCGAAATAGACGTCGTGTTGTGAGGCCTGGTCCCCGGGTCGCCAACTGACGGAGGTAACGGTATCCATCTCCCTGATCCGGCCGTTCGTAGGCCGAAGATCCCAAGCCATCAGAGGATCGCCCCGCATGGCTTGCAGGATTTCTTCCTGGCTGAGTGCTTTGTCGTAGATCCGCACCTCGCCGACCTCACCTGTGACGCCGGTCTCAAGACCCCTGGCGCCGTTAAAACCTTCGGCTTCCGAATTGGCGCCTATGAAGCCGTAGCGGGTCAAATCGCCGATGCCGTAGGTCCAGCCTCCCCATGTCGCCGAAGGCTCGGGCAGGCCGTCGATGTAAATGGTCATGACACCATGATCGAAGATGCCGCAGACGTGGTGCCAGAGTCCGTCATCGACGCGGGTGGCGCTTCCGTAGTCCACCTGGACTTCGGTACTGCCCCTCAGTGTCATGACGTCCCAGCCGACCTGCCCGGGACCGCCACCGTTGCCGTTGATCTCCAGCCGGTAATACTCATTGCGGTCGAACGAGAGAATAAACTGAGCGCTTGGGTCATCCGTGCGAACCCAGGCGCAGGCTGTGACCTCCGTCCGCCCGGAACCGCTATAGCTTAAACCGTCGATGGCCACGAAACCTTCATCTGCGAAGCTCAGGGCGTTATCTGCATCGTAAAGCCACGCGGGGTAGGTCCATTCCGTCCCGATAAGCTTACCGTGATAGCCGTGTCCGGACCAATCGAGCGTGGTCGTTCCCGTTCCCTCGTCGAGTTTCCACTGGCCGACGAGATTCGGGTCCTCGGTCATCGGGATATCGGGCCGAGTGGCGAAAGTCCAAACATCGCCCGTTCGCCAGATCGAACCGTTGAATGTATCCACACGCCAGTAATATGTCGTTGCCGGCGCGAGCGGACCTGGATCATACGTCGTGCCCACGTGCGGAGAACCGCCGGCAGCATTGGCGACTTGATCGGCGTCCATCCCGAAATACACAGCGTTCATAATCGTACTCATGCCCGGCGACCAGCTCAGAATCACGTCGGCAGGCTCAGCGCCTTCGCCGTCGGCGGGAATTGGTTCGTAGGCGATGAGCGGAGGAATCCAAAAGCTCCAGACGTCGCCTTGCCAAGGGCTGTCCGGGTGAGCGTCATTGACTTCATCCACCCGCCAGTAGTAGGTTGTACCCGGAACCAGACCCTCGGGAGCCGGGAATCCGGGAAAGCCTACGGCTTGGCTGGTCGTCACAAGGTTACCCACAAAAGCCGACTCGGCACCGGCGTTGACGTCGTCGAAGCTCGTGCTAAAGTACACGTCGTGAGAAGCTGCGGGCGGGCCGGCAGACCACTTCAAGGTTCCCCAGGTTGCCTCAAGCCTCTCACCATCAGGAGGGCTCGGGTTGTGAGCGCTTGCCAGATAGCCCAGCGACGTGAGATCTCGAATCTCGATATCGGCAAGCTCTCGGTCGAAGATTCGGACCTCATCGATAAGTCCAGGAAAATGCCGGTCATCCTGAGGAACTCGCCGGCCGATAGTGAGGTCCACGTTATTGGCGTTGTCCACGAGATTGAACGCATCCGGATCACTTGTATTCGTTCGCGTATCGTCCCGGCCGTCAAGGTAGAGCTTCACCTCCGGATGCACCATGGCGGCGCCTGCCCGCATGGCGAGCGTAACGTGGTGCCATTCATCGTCGTTCAAGGTCGTATCGCCCTGAATATTCCCGCTGCCGTGCTCGACGCGAAGGCGGCCTGCGCCAAGACGGAAGTCCACTCTCCGAGTGCCTGAATTCCTTCCCCAGTAGACCATAGTCGCGTCACCGGAGGACGTTGTTTTGACCCACGCGCTCACAGTAACCGGATTCACACTGAGAATGCCCTTGTATCCATCGACAGTAAAATAGTCAGCGTCGCCATCGAGAGAAAGAGCTTGGCCGGAGTAGCCGGGCACGAAGTGAGCATCGCCGGCAAGTGTGCCATCGCGACCGTTGCCGGAGGCGTCGAGCCCGTTGCCATCGAACTTCCACCAGCCGACCAGGCTGGGATCAGCAGCATTGGCCCGGCCGGCCGAGACGACGCCCGCCACGAACAC
>CAYZAH010000614.1:0-3428 GCA_964475805.1 uncultured Pirellulales bacterium
CATCAGGAAGCAGGTGAGGCCCAAACGATCAGTTTCGCCCTTTCTCTGGCCTCAGACGATGATGAGATATCCGTCAACGGGCTGACGATGAACAAGCTTAACGGGGCCTCCCCCTCGGGCGACGTGGACCTTCAGGGAACGGAAGGGGGCACAGTCAATATCCTGGAGATTGCCGACCTGACGGTCTGGCATGAGTTCTGGATCACTATCGAGCCTGACACAAGCGGCGGCGGCACGCACAAGGCCACGATCTACGTGGATGGCTCGTCCACGCCCAATGTGTTTCACGTGACCAGTGGGACCGGAGCTGATTTCAACGAAAGTTACATCTCGCTCGGTCTCGGAGCGACGCCGCAAAGTGGCGCCATTGACGTGGACTTTTTCGCATATAGAGAAGGTCTTGTTGTTCCGGTTCCCTCGAATCCCTTCCTGGCCCGTGCCGTAAACCCAACGCCCGGATCCACGGTGGGCGTGCATGAGGCGACGCCTTTCGGCTGGACGCCCGGCGAGACGGCGACGCAGCACGACGTGTATTTGGGGACCGACGAAACCGACGTCAACGACGCCGATGTTACAGATACGACGGGAATCTATCGCGGCCGACTCAATATGCCCATCTACAACCCACTCGAGGGGCTTGAGCTAGGCCAGACATACTATTGGCGCATCGACGAGGTCGAAGCCGATGGTACCACGATACACAAGGGATACATCTGGCGATTCTCGGTTCTCGATTATCTCTTGGTAGATGATTTCGAGAGCTATACTGACGATGACGTGGCCGGAGAGACCATCTGGCAGAACTGGATCGATGGTTTTGGCGTTGCTCAGAACGGCGCCCAGGTCGGCTACTTAGTGCCGCCGTATGCCGAGAGGACGATCGTCCACGGCGGATCGCAATCGATGCCGTTCCTCTACGATAATACCGCTTCTGCGACGTATTCAGAGGCGGTGAAAACTCTGACGACGCAGCGGGACTGGACCGAGCAGGGCGTTAAAGCACTGGCTCTGTGGTTCAGAGGGTATCCACCGCCTCTCGGCAGCTTCACCGAGGGCCCGGCCGGCACGTACACGGTGACGGGCGGGGGCGAGGACATCGCAGGCACGTCCGATCAGTTCCATTTCGCCTGGAGGGAAGTTTCCGGCGCCGTCGATGTTGCGGCCAAAGTCCAGAGTATCCAGAACACGGATAACGACGCGAAGGCCGGCGTCATGATCCGCGATACGCTCGATGCCGATTCGGCGCACGCGATGGTTGCCGTTACGCCCGGCAATGGAATCTGGTTCGGATATCGCAACGCGGCCGGCCAGACCACCACCGTTGCGACACAGGCGGGGGTCGTAGCGCCCCAGTGGGTGCGATTGGAACGCACAATAGGCGGACTCATCCGCGCATACTATTCGGCGGACGGCGCGACGTGGGCGCAGATAGGTACGACTTCGACGGTGACCATCAATTTGCCCATCTACGTCGGTTTGGCGGTGACAAGTAACAATCTCGGCGCCGCATGCCAGGCCGTTTTCACAAACGTCACGGGCGCCGGCACGGGTCAATGGAGCCACCAGGACATCGGCCTGATTACCAACGATGCTCAACCCATGTACGTAACCATCACGAACAAGAATGGCGCGGCCGGGACGGTCTATAATGAGGACACCGAGGCCACGCTTGTCAGCACGTGGACACAATGGAACATCGATCTGAGGGACTTCATGGACCAGGGGGTGAACCTGTCGGATGTAGACACGATCGCCATCGGTGTCGGCGACAAGAACAATCCGCAGCCCGGGTCGGGCAAGATGTTCTTCGACGATATCCAGCTCTACCCGCCTCGCTACGTTCCCGACAAAGTGATGCCGCTCGTGGCTGACTTCACGGGCGACGGCGTGGTCAACTTCGCGGACCTTAAGATTATGACGAACGACTGGTTGCTGAGCGATTCCACGCTCACCGCGACCGAGCCGGGGCCGGCGCTTGCTTTGTGGAATTTTGACAACAACGCCAACGACAGTGCGGGCAGCCTCAACGGCGCGCTGCGAGGCAACCCGACGTACACCGCCGGCAAGGTCAATCGAGCGATAAATCTCGACGGTGACGACTACGTGGACTTCGGCAATCCCGCTTCGTTGGACTTCAGCACGGGCGACTGGGCCGTCTGCGCTTGGGCCAAGACGACCATGACGGGCACGGGCGATGAGAACAAGGGGACCGTTTTCGCCAAGGGAGGCGATCAGACCGGCGGTATCCGTTACACGTTAGCCGTGGGCGAGGTGACGTCGGGCATGATGACCTTGACTACAGACGACGACGCGTCGAAGATTCAAGCGACGGGAACGACGCTGGTCAATGACGATACGTGGCACCACGTCGTGGGAATGAGAAACGGGACCCAGTTGCGTCTGTACGTTGACGGTGTGCTGGACGCTACGGCCAATGTGTCCGCCGAATATGATCTTTCCGGAACGTCTCAGCACAATGCTTACGTCGGCGTCATTACCGACAACCGGGACGCCACTCTGATCAAGTATTTCACCGGCCAGATCGACGACGTTCGCATCTACGATCATGCTCTCACGGACTCGGAGGTACTGGGCGCTATGGGTGTGACCGAGCGCTATAATCCGCTGACCTCGCCGGCCAATATCTCAGACGACGAGCCGGCAAACTCCAAGAGTGTCAACTTCAAAGACTTCGCCATCCTGGCGGACGAGTGGCTGAACAAGCTCGTTTGGCCGATGTGGTAAGGAACAGAATCTCGATTTGCGATTTATGATTCACGATTTGCGATTTTGGCGAGCGGGCAGGCCGCCAAAATCGGTAACTGACAATGTACAATAGCCTACACAGGGCGTGTCCCGGGAGGCTTCGGGACACGCCCTGCGGTTTGTTTCACCGAATGGGGGAACATGAAGTATTCACATAGGATGGTGACGGGTGCTGTTTTGGTAATGGGGTTGGCGTGTACTCTCCTGGCGGGTGACGGGTCGACCATCAGCGATACCGTCGCCGACACGAAGTTCAGCCAGGACCGTGGGTTCTATGATGCGCCCTTCGCTGTAGCTATCACGACGGAAACGCAAGGGGCTACGATACGCTACACAACCGATGGCAGCACGCCGACTGAAACGCACGGCCAAATTTACTCCGGTCCCGTCAGTATCAGCACGACGACGTGTCTTCGCGCAGTGGCCTACAAACCGGGTTTATCGCCAACGAACGCGGACACGCAAACCTACGTCTTTCTCGACGACGTGATTCACCAGACCGGGGCGGGCTTTCCGAACACGTGGGGACACAAGGGCGCGGACTTTGCAATGGACCCCATCGTGGTCAACGCCTACCGCAATACGATCCACGACGACCTCAAAGCAGTCCCCACGATGTCACTGGTCATGGACTCGGACGACTGGTTCGGCGCGACCAACGG
>CAYZAH010000615.1:0-3413 GCA_964475805.1 uncultured Pirellulales bacterium
TGCGGAGGGTCAGGAAGGGCTAAGTTCTTTTGAGAAAAAGGAATATGAGCTTCTTCTCGGTACGACGCCGGCTCCAAACAAAGCCAATAATTCGCAGGGAAAGACGGAACTCAGGAGACGGAGAGCGGACGGCGGAGGACAAAAGACGGAGGCCGGGCTGCGGAGGAGCACTTTAGTCTGCCGGTATTGATAAACGGACTTGGACTACTTACTGCTCTTGACGGTTTCTTTGGCCTTCTTTCTGCCGAGCAGCTCATCGGCCTGCTCAAGTGTCTCGGGCGGCCATTGGCCGTTAGCTTGCAGCTCCTTGAGGTGATCCAGTTGCTTGATGCTCACGATCGTTCTGCACTTCGGGAACCGGTTGCAACCCATGAAGGGGCCTTTTTTGCCGTGTCGTATCACTAATTCGCCTTCTTTGCATTTGTGACACTTGACGCCCGTGCTCTCGGCGGGCGGCTTGGGAGGCAGAACGTTGCCCTGCTTGTCTAATTTGAGCGTTGTCTTGCATTCGGGATAGTCGCTGCACCCCAGGAAAGGCCCGAAGCGTCCGCTCTTGTGGACCATCGGCTTGCCGCAATTCGGGCACTTGTGCTCGGTGACCTTCTCCTCGATCATCTTGCCGTCCTTGTCGCACGGGCTGGCGAACGTACAATCGGGATAGGCGGAGCAGCTCAGGAATTTGCCGTTCTTGCCGAACCTGTAGACGAGCGGCTTGCCGCACTGGGGACATTCGTATTCGCTGGGTGTCACTTCCGCCTTGGCGTGTTTCATCTCGGCCAGCGCCGTTTCGAGGCTTTCCTTGAACGGCCCGTAGAAGTCTTTCAGAACGCCAAGCCAGTCGAGGTGCTGCTCTTCGATCTTATCGAGCTGCTCCTCCATATATCGCGTAAAGGCGACATCCATGATCTTGGGGAAGTACTCGCTGAGTTTCTCCGTGACGACCTCACCGAGATCGGTAGCGAAGAACTTCTTCTCCCGCTGCTCGACGTACCCTCGCTCCTGGATGGTGCTGATGATCGAGGCGTACGTGCTGGGCCGGCCGATCCCTTCCTTTTCGAGCGTCTTGACCAGGCTGGCTTCGGTGTATCGGGCCGGCGGCTTGGTGAAATGCTGCTCGGCTTTGATATCGACCGCCGCGAGTTTCTGGCCCACGGTCATCGCGGGCAGTTCCTGTTCGCTGGACGTGATGGGCCAGACCTTCGTGAAGCCGTCGAAGACCAGAACCCGGCCGTTCGTGCGATACCGGCATTGGCCCACGGAGGTGTCAGCCGCGATGTCCAGATTCGTCACGCTCCACTTCGCGGGCGCCATCTGGCACGCAACGAAACGACGCCAGACGAGGTCGTACAGCTTGTATTGTTCATCGGTCAGGAAGGACTTGATGTCGGCGGGTCTGAGATCCACGTCCGTCGGGCGGATCGCCTCGTGGGCCTGCTGGGCCGTCTTCTTGGAGGCGTAGACCTTGGCGGCGCCGGGCAGATAGGCCGAGCCGAACTGCTTGTCGATATACGTGCGGACCTCGGTGACGGCTTCGCTCGAAAGATGAGTGCTGTCCGTTCTCATGTACGTGATGAGGCCCAGGGCGCCCATGGAGCCCAAGTCGATGCCCTCGTACAACTGCTGGGCGATGCGCATCGTCCTTTTTGTGGCAAAGCCCAGCCGGTTAGCCGCCGCTTGCTGCAATGTGGACGTGATGAAAGGCGCCGAAGGCTGGGAGATTGATTCCTTCGTTTGCAGGTCGGCCAGCTCGAACCGGGCCTGCTTGAGCGCGTTGAAGATCGGCTCCGCCTCGGCCTTGCTCGATGCCTTGAAATCTTCGTCGCCAACCTTGTACAGTTCGGCCTTGAAGGCGTTGTGCTCCGCCAGCCATTTGCTCTGCTGGGCCAGGGTAGGCGGTTTGTCGTCCTTGGACGGCGTCGACATGAAATCGAGCCATTGCTTGCTGTAGTCGTTCTGAAAATCGGTCGTGAAGACGGCGGGGATCAGCCAGTATTCCTTTGGCTCGAACCGCCGAATCTCCTTTTCCTTTTCGACGATGATCTTGACGGCGATGGATTGGACGCGCCCGGCGGACAGACCCCGCGTGACCTTCTTCCACAGCAGGGGGCTGATCTGGTAGCCTACGATTCTGTCGAGAATCCGGCGGGCCTGCTGGGCCATCACTTTGTCCATATCGAGCCGGCCCGGCTCGGCAAAGGCATTCTTGATCGCCGACTGAGTGATGGCGTTGAAGATAACGCGATAAATCCTGTTCTCCGGTATGCCTAATAACTGGGCCAGATGCCAGGCGATGGCTTCACCCTCGCGGTCGAGGTCGGTGGCCAGAAACAGCTTGTCGCAATCTTTCGCCGCCGCCTTGAGCTGCGTGACGGTGCGTTTCTTGCCGGGCATAACGTCATAGGTCGGCTCGAAGTCGTTGTCGATATCGACGTTAAGGCCCTTCGAGGGCAGATCTCGTACGTGTCCCATCGAGGCCTTGACCTCGTATCCCGGGCCGAGATATTTATTGATCGTCTTGGCCTTGGCAGGTGATTCGACGATTACTAACGATTTCTTGGATGAACTCGATTTTGCCATAGATATCAGTCTGCTTTTAAGTTTCGTTCAGGGCTTTGACCCGTGGTTATATACGTACAATTCCACCCATCGGTCGTTTCACGCCCAAAATTTAGAATATGGACAAATACAAATGCCTTCCGGGCATGTCAAGGGAAAACAATTATTGGTCCTTGAAACGAAAGATCGCCTGTCGGAAAGAGCGTTTAAGCGCGCCGACGCGTCATATTGACCTGCGAGTCTGCGCAATGTACAGTACTACGTATGAACAGACTGGCCAAGACGAATACACCAAAAGCGAGGATCTCCGCGTGAATTCACTTGGTGTGACGAGTAGATCAGTGGTCTTTGATACCGGTCTCTGCTCTTCGCGGAGGACGCTATTATGTGGTTGAGTGTGAAAGTGAATTAGCCGTGCCGTTTACGCCGCTTCATATGGGGCCTGGGATTGCCGTCAAGGCGTTGTTGCGAGGCAGCTTCAGCGTGATGGTCTTCGGCTGGGCGCAGATCGTTATCGACATCCAGCCTCTTGTTGTGATGATCAGGGGCGAGGGCCATATGCACGGCCTCACGCATACATACGTTGGCGCCACTGTGCTCGCGATCTTCGCGGGCTATACGGGGAAGTACCTCGGGGAGATCGGACTGTCCATATTGGGGCTTGGTCGCTATCGGCCCGTCAAGATTGCCTGGTGGGTGGCGTTCCTGAGCGCCTTTGCCAGCACATACAGTCACGTCGCGATAGACAGCATTGTGCACAGCGATATGCAGCCTCTCTATCCGTTTACGGATTCAAACGCTATGCTGGGCATCTTATCCGCCTCGGCGGTGTACCAGCTCTGCATCTACAGCGGCTT
>CAYZAH010000616.1:0-3411 GCA_964475805.1 uncultured Pirellulales bacterium
AACAACTGGAAGCCGGGTATCACTTCGCAGAGCTCCTGATGACGAGTGACCGCGAAGAGGACCTCGATCTCGCGCGAGAGGTCGTCGCCATCTCGCTTCACGAGACGCGCCGACGTGGCATGCGCCTCTGGGTCGAGAGGTTTTCGGGGATCGAGTCCGAGCTCGGTGCAACGTTTGAAAGCACAGCACATGCAGCGGGCCTGAGCGAGAGAGAAATCGAGGTCGTACGACTCGTCGCCCGGGGGATGACCGACAGGAAGATCGGCGAAGCGCTCTTCATCTCCCCAAAGACCGTGTCAAACCATCTCAGTAATGTCCGGCAGAAGACCGGATGTCACAATCGCGCCGAGGTTGTCAGATACGCCACCGAACACGGTCTGCTCTCAGGATAACTCTCAGCTGTAGCTGCACACATCACCAGCCGAACGGCAGACTGCCTCTACCGTTAGGGATTTCTTCCTATCTCGATTTTGCGATCGGACTCCACAGAATGAGACGTTTCCCGGATTCTCCGCGTCGACGACTAATGCCTATACTCACCGACATGAGGCGCGAAACGTGACGGTGCTCGACATGCCCGATCCTGCGACCCGGGAACTCATGTTCGCCTGGGCCAAGCGCGCGTGTACGGTCGCACCCGATCACGACGCGATCACATATCTCGAGAATTGAGGAGGATACGATGATACACGGATACGCAGTCAAAGAGGCCGGCGGGAAGCTCGAGCCCTTCGAGTACGACCCCGGAGCGCTCGGCAGGCACGAGGTCGAAATCGAGGTCGAGTCGTGCGGAATCTGTCACAGCGACATGAGCATGATGGACAACGAGTGGGGAATCTCGCAGTTTCCTTTCGTTCCCGGCCACGAGGTGATTGGAACAATCGCGGAGGCGGGAAGCGATGTCGACAACCTGCTCGTCGGCGATCTCGTCGGTCTCGGCTGGCAGTCGGGATACTGTATGACGTGCCCGTCGTGCCTGTCAGGAGACCACAATCTATGCGCATCTGCGAAATCGACCATTGTCGGCCACAATGGCGGATTTGCGGATCGGGTCCGTGCGGATGCGGCGAGTGTGGTGAGATTGCCCGACGGTGTCGACCGCGAGAGCGCGGGACCGCTCTTCTGCGGCGGGATTACGGTATTCAACCCGCTCATTCAGTTCGACGTAAAGCCGACTGACCGGGTCGGGGTGATCGGGATCGGAGGGCTCGGCCATCTGGCGCTGCAGTTCTACCGCGCCTGGGGGTGTGAAGTCACGGCGTTCACAACGAGCAACGACAAGAGAGAGGCCGCGCTCGAGATGGGTGCCCATCACGTCGCCGATACGCGAAATGCTGACGACATCGCCTCGGCCGCCGCGGGGCTCGACTTCGTCATCAGCACCGCAATCGCCAACCTCGACTGGACATCCCTTCTAGGCGTCATGAATCAGAGAGCGCGGCTCGTGATGATCAGCGCGATTCTTGAGCCGCTCAACCTCATGAACATACCACTCGCGCTCGGCCAGCGATCCGTCGCCGGTTCGTCGGTCGGTAGCCCGGCCACGATCGCGAAGATGCTCGAGTTCGCAGCGCGTCACAACATCAAGCCGGTAGTCGAGCGGATGTCCTTCGACGAGGCAAACGACGCGATCGCGCGGCTTAGAAAGAACGATGTTCGGTACCGCGTGGTGCTGTCCAACTAGCGCGCGGCCCGCCGTACGGCGCTGCCGCATGGCGGGCGGCAAAGGAACCACGAATGATAGACCAACAGACACGTCGCCGAATTGGGGCCTCCTGAATGACCCGCAAGAGTTTACAAGGTAAGGAATTACAGGTAGAATTCCCTCTACAGGTGCACGGAATTCGGTCGAATTCGGGAAAAACCCGTGCACTTCGTCTGGGAGGGGATCGATGTATCGAATACCGGAACAGCTGCAGAAAGAGCTCAAAGACTTCTACTTGCCCTTTGGCGGATCGCTCGATGAGCAGAATAGATGGGTACGCCTGACGGCGATTGTCCCGTGGGATGAGATCGAGAAACGGTATTCCCGGCAGTTCAGCAGGAACCTCGGGGCACCGGCGAAACGGAGCCGCGTGGCTCTTGGCGCACTCATCATCAAACAACGGATGCGGATCAGCGATGAAGAGACGGTGGAGCAGATCCGCGAGAATCCCTACCTCCAGTTCTTTCTTGGGTTCAAAGGGTTCACGACCGAGGTGCCGTTCGACGCGAGCATGATGGTGTATTTCCGGAAACGATTCGGAGCGAAGACACTGGCCGAAATAAATGAGCTATTGATTTCACAATCGAGGAAAGACGACAACGGGGACGATGAACCGAAAGAACCGAAACCGAAGCGTGAATCGCCGAACCAGGGACAGTTGATCCTCGATGCCAGTTGCGTTCCACAAGATATCCGCCACCCGACCGATCTGGGATTGCTGAATGATGCACGGATCTCCACAGAGAAAATCATCGACATCCTCCATGCTGCTCGCAGCTCGGGAGAGAAGAAACCGAGAACCTATCGGCAATGTGCGAGACGAGACTACTTGCGCTGCGTAAAGAAGAAGCGCTTGGGTCTGAAAGAGTTCTACAAGGGCCGAAAAAAGCAGCTGCAGTACCTCTCGCGTAACCTTCGCTCGATCAAGAAGTTACTGGAAGAAGTGGATCTCAGTGTACTCCCGAGCCGATCCTATCGGGATCTGCTGGTGGCCACGGAGGTTTTGAGACAGCAGAGTGAGATGCAGCGGACGAAACAGCACCGTATA
Organism: uncultured Pirellulales bacterium; assembly: GCA_964475805.1. Lineage (GTDB taxonomy): Bacteria > Planctomycetota > Phycisphaerae > Sedimentisphaerales > Anaerobacaceae > JAFGTG01. The sequence continues at coordinate 2,754 of CAYZAH010000616.1, forward strand.
CCCGGACGGATTGTGAGTCTGTCGCAACCGCATGTACGACCGATCGTGCGAGGGAAATCGGGAACACCGGTGGAGTTCGGAGCGAAGATCTCGGTGAGTGTGGTCGACGGGTTCACCTACGTGGATCGGATCAGCTGGGAGGCGTACAACGAGAGCGCGGATCTTCCTGAACAAATCGAAGCGTATCACCGACGCTATGGTCGATATCCGGAATCGGTGCACGTGGACAAGATCTATCGGACACGGGCCAACCACGCCTACTGCAAAGCGCGTGGGATCAGAATGAGTGGAGCACGTCTTGGTCGACCACCGACGGATCAAGAGATCCGAAAAGCAGTGCGTCGCCAAATCCAAGAGGACGAACGAAAGCGGATCGAGGTTGAAGGGAAGCTTGGAGAATCAAAGCGGCGTTATGGACTCGATCGGGTGACGACGAAGCTGGCCGAAACGAGTGAAACCACCATCATGATCGCAGCGATGGCGATGAACCTCTCGAAGATCCTGCGGGATCTTTTTGTGTCCATTCTCCGAGGGCTGGCCCTGTCGCGGCAAAGCTGGTCATATGCATCGAACTACCGGGTTCTTGCGGCCCAAGTCCTGAAACGGAGTTTTTCAGGAGACCCAAATTGCGGCCGTACCACGGCGGGGGTACAAGGGA
>CAYZAH010000617.1:0-3407 GCA_964475805.1 uncultured Pirellulales bacterium
CTTGTCATTCCGATTGAAACCGCTCTCCCCTCCTTTGTCATTTCGACCGAAGCCGTCCCCCCTCCTTTGTCATTTCGACCGAAGCCGCTCTCTCCTCCTTTGTCATTTCGACCGAAGCCGCCCCCCCTCCTTTGTCATTTCGACCGAGCGCAGCGAGCGGAGAAATCTCGCTGCAAAGGAAGAACACGTTCCATCCCTGGCCAGATGCCTCGGCTGCGCTCCACCTATGGCGTCCTGCGGAGGCATGACAAAGCGCGCGCATAGGGGCGTCGCCGAAGCCCTGTGACTTCTCCTACCTTCACAACTTAATCCGAGGGCTTGCCGAATGGCCGAAAACAGCGTATAAATTGGCCGCTATGACGCGCGATGCAAAGAAACAAATTGAACAGTTACGGCGTGAGATTCGCGAGCACGATCACCTCTACTACGTGCTCAGCCGGCCCAGGATCAGCGACCGGCAATACGACAAGCTCTTCGCCGAGCTTAAGGCCCTGGAGCAGGAGAATCCCGAGCTAATCACGCCCGATTCGCCCACGCAGCGCGTCTCCGGCCAGCCCCTCGAAGGCTTCGCCACCGTGCGTCACGCCGTGCCCATGCTGAGCATGGACAATACCTACAACGCCGACGAATTGCGGGCCTTTGACGAGCGGGTCGCCAAGCAGCTTGGCAGCCGGGATTACGATTACGTCGTCGAGCTGAAGATTGACGGCCTGGCCATCAGCCTGCGCTACGAAGGGGGCAGCCTGGTGACCGCCGCCACGCGAGGCAACGGACAGGTGGGTGACGACGTCACCGCCAACGTGCGAACGATCAAAGCCGTCCCGCTGGCGCTGTTGGGAGATGGTGACATCCCCGCCGTCGTCGAAGTCCGCGGCGAAGTCTACATGCCCACAAGCTCTTTTACCGAGCTGAACAAGCTCCGCGCCGAAGCGGGTGAGCCGGCCTTTGCCAATCCGCGAAACGCCGCCGCTGGCTCGTTGAAGCTGCTCGATGCGCGAACCACCGCGTCGAGAAACCTGTCGTTCTTCGCCTACGCCACGGGCGAGCTTTCCGAGCCTTTGGCCCAGACGCACTACGAGTGTCTCGAACACTTCAGGAAGCTCGGCCTGCCCGTCAATCCGCACATCCGAAAAGCCGGGGACATCGACGAGGCCGTCGAGATCTGCACCGGCTGGAGCGAGAAGCGGCTCGAGCTCGATTACCAGATCGACGGCATGGTGATTAAAGTTAATCGCTTCGACCAGCGGGACATCCTGGGCGCGACGGGCCGCGCGCCGCGATGGTGCATCTCCTACAAATTCGCCGCCGAGCAAGCTGAAACCGTCGTTGAGTCCATCGACGTCCAGGTGGGTAAGAGCGGCATCTTAACGCCCGTAGCGAACCTGACCCCGGTCCTGTTAGCCGGCACGACCGTTAAACGGGCCAGCCTGCACAACTTCGACCAGGTCAAGCGCCTTGACGTGCGGTGCGGCGACACCGTCGTCATCGAAAAAGCCGGCGAGATCATTCCGCAAGTCATGCAGGTTAGGATGGAGCTTCGGCAACCCGGCGCCGAGCCTTTCGAGGCGCCGACGAAATGCCCGACCTGCGGCTCGCCCGTCGCCAAAGACGAGGAAGGCGTCTACGTCCGATGCCTCAATCCCAACTGCCCGGCTCAGTTGAAGGAGCGCCTTATCTACTTTGCCGGTCGTGGACAGATGGACATCGAGCATCTCGGCCCGGCCCTGATCGACCAGCTCATCGAGAACGGCCTGGTCAAGAATTTCGCCGATTTGTACAGCCTTGATGAAGAGCAGCTCGCCGGCCTGGAGCGCATGGCGAAAAAGAGCGCCGCCAACGTCATCGAAGCCATCGAGGAAAGTAAAACCCGACCCCTTTGGCGTCTTGTGACCGCCCTCGGAATCCGCCACATCGGAGGCCAGTCGGCACAGATATTGGCCGAACATTTCGGAACGCTTGAAACCCTCATGGCCGCGACAGAAGAGGAGCTTGCGGAGATAGACCAAATTGGCCCTACGATGGCAAAAAGCATCCGGGAGTACTTTAGCGACCCCGAGAACTGTTCGATTATCAACCAGCTCATAGAAGCCGGAGTGAAGCCGGAACCTCCGGAAACGCGACGTTCGACAATGTTAGTGGGCAAGACCATCGTCGTTACGGGCACGTTAGAGAACTTCACACGTCAGCAAGCCGAGCAGGCCATCCGTCAGGCCGGCGCAAAAGCATCAAGCAGCATCAGCAAGAAAACTGATCTTGTCCTGGCCGGTGACAACCCCGGAAGCAAACTCGACAAAGCAAAAAAACTCGGAGTCGAAGTCATAAATGAAGAGCAGTTCGTGGAGATGATCGGTGAGCGTCCAGAGTGAGAAATACATGCGAATGGCGCTCAGGCTTGCGAGGCCGGGCATTGGTTCCGTCGAGCCGAACCCAGCAGTCGGGGCTGTGATCGTCAAAGACGACCGGGTCATCGGTAAAGGTTATCACAAGAAATTTGGCGGGCCTCATGCGGAGATCAACGCACTCGAAGACTGCAAGAATCTGGGGGACAACCCACGTGGCGCAACGATGTACGTGACGCTTGAGCCGTGCTCTCATCAAGGCAAGACCGGGCCATGTACCCAAGCTCTTATTGCTGCCGGTCTAAAAAAAGTCCTCGTCGCGATGATCGATCCGTCGAAACATGCCGGAGGCAAAGGGATCGAAGAACTGCGCCGGGCGGGGATCGAGGTGGAGGTCGGCCTGTGCGAAACCGAAGCGCGATTGCTCAATGCGCCGTTCATCAAGTACGCCGCTACGGGCAAGTGCTGGGTGACGCTGAAATGGGCGCAGAGCATCGACGGCAAGCTCGCCTGGACCGGCGATGAACGCCGATGGATTTCCAACGAGCTTAGCCGCAAAGACGTGCACAAACTCCGCCGGCGCGTTCAGGCGATCTTGGTGGGGATCAATACCGTCCTCGCAGACGATCCGCTTCTGACGGCGCGTCCGAGCAAAGGCAAAAAAGCGACGCGGATCGTGCTGGATAGCCGTCTTAGAATCCCGCCGGACTGCCAGTTGCTCCGAACGATTCAGAGAAGTCCCGTGATGATCGTCACGCGACAAGACTCAATTGACGCAAATGCTCGCGTCGTAGAGCAGATTAGAGGGAAAGGCGCCGAGATACTTGTCTGCCCAGCGACAGCCAGCCGCTGTAATCTTGTCTTTCTGCTGGACGAATTGAGCCGTCGCGGCCTCGGCCACTTGCTCGTCGAGGGTGGTCCGACGGTTCTGACCTCGTTCCTGAAAGAAAACCTTGCCGATGAGATCATCGTTTACATCGCTCCGAAGATATTGGGTGCGCAGGGCGGCGCCGAGATAACCAAGCCAATGGCCGAATTAGCTGAATCTATCGGTCTGCACCACGTGGG
>CAYZAH010000618.1:0-3407 GCA_964475805.1 uncultured Pirellulales bacterium
TGCTTCATGTATATCCTTCCAGGCTTTATCGTATTCTCCTTTGATCGTATAGGCATGCGCTCTACCTCTGTAGGCATCCGCAATCGTTGGGTCTATTCCGATGGCCTTACTATAGTCCGCGATGGCAAAGTCGTATTCACCTTCGTTTTCGTAAGCCATCCCCCGATAAACGTAGGCGCGAGCGTCCGTCGGTTTAATCTCGATGACCACAGTGAAATCTGCGATAGCCAGGTTGTGTTCGTTTTTATCCTCATAGACCATCCCTCGAGTGACATAGGCGCGAGCGAGCCCTGGATTTATCTCAATGGCTTCAGTAAGCTCTGAGATAGCCTGTTCGTATTCACCATTGAAATAATGCACCTCACCCCGTTCGCAACGGTCCATGCCAGCGGGCGTGCCTTCGCTAGGAGTCACTTCTTCGCCTAAGCTCGGCGCCTTATCCCCGTCGGCAGACGAGTCTGTATAATCCTCCGGTATGACCGGCTCAAAATCATGTGCAACGACTGGAATATCCCACTGGAAATCGGAAAGAACGCAGAGCACATGCATCTGCTCATTTATCGTCATATCCATCTCCCAGAGTACAGGTAGCCAGGTGTTGACGTCCACCCACAGCGTTACTTTGACGTCCTCATAATGATCAACCTTGTCTGTCGCAATTTTAGGATCTGCAGTCTCAAAACCTTCTACTTCTATGCCGTTGAGCACGGTGCATCCCTTCTTGGTATATTCACACGCCAGAATCCGATTCAGCATTACTCGCGGATCCTTGTTTTCTTCCTTCATCCTGGCGATAGAATTATCATCTAATTCCATCAATCTGTATTTCTTCGACTCAGGCTCAAGCAAAACCGCCAGTTTCCGATTCGGAAGAGTATACATTTGCTGGGTTGTTGATTTGCCGGCATCAAGGCCATTGCCCGTTTCCCATTTCATATCCATTTCCGATTTCATACCATATTCGTTGGAGATGATAATCGTGGCGTTAATATATTGTTTTATCGGTGGCCTTTCTGGATTCGTATTTTCTGTCGCTGTTATATGCAACGTGTACATGTATGCCTGGGCCTTCTCGACTCTGTCGAGCACGCCAGCCAGAACGACACTCTTGTTCGTTTTCACGAAAACACTTGTCAATACAAGAACACCTATCAGGATGACCGCGGCCGCGGCTAATTTTGATATTCTATTTTTCATAATGTGCTCCAATAACATGAGCCGTTTCGGTTCTTTGGTTTGTGCTAACGATCTGCTGAAATCATTGGAGGCTTCCTGAGCGACTTTCTGCACGTCATCCGGTACGGCTTCGGCGCCGATCTTCTTCAGGATTTTTTCGATATTGTCGTTCATCTTCTTGACTCCTGACTAAGCGAGAGCCGCGAGTTCGTTTTTCAATGCCGCTAACGCCTTGGAGACATGCGACCTGGCGCCGGCTTGCGAGCATTTCAGCTTTTCGGCAATCACCGGGTAATCATGTTGCTGAAGGTATCGCATCACGATGGCCTTGCCTTGCTTTTCGGGCAGTCGGCTTATCGCCTTTCTAACTTCCAACGTCAGCTCAGCGCGGCCGATTTCCTCGCCAGGCTCGGCGTCCGACCCGGTTAGGCTTGAGTGGAATTGGCCGTTTCGACCGATTCGGGTCCGCCAGGCTCGCGAGTTGGCCGACAGGGCGATTCGGTAGATATACGCCCCGGCCTTCTTGCCGTCGAGCTTTTCCATGTACTGCCATATTCCCAGCAACGCGTATTGCATCGCCTCGGCGAAAAGCTCCCTATCGCCCGTGAGTTTCCAGAGGACCGCCGACAGAAACACTGCATACTCGGCTCTGACCTTTTCAAAGAGCTCCAGACGCTCAGAATGTCTCATTTTGAACGCTCCAACGTTTCACGAGGCCGAACATGTTCAGTTCTCATGAATAATAACCGCCCGGAGCACCTTGTGTGTAAAGAATGTAGAATGAAGCATTGAGAATTGAAATTCTATATTCTAAATTCTCAATTCTACATTCTCCTGAAAGGGATTGCGCATCTTCAGCATGACAAAAATACCGAGCACGCCGGAGCAGAGGTAGCCCCAGGGCGTTAGGTTCATGAGGACGGTCGTGCTGAAATCAAAATAGTCGGAGGCCAGCAGCAAGACCATGAAGAACACGTACGCCAGCGCCCAGGTGCCGCCGACCATCACGCCCATTCGCCGGCCGAGCTTCGGTCCCGTGGCGTGTCTCGACAGGGTTATCATCAGCGTGTAGGCGGAGACTGTGCAGAAGCCCGCGCCCAAGAGGATGAATATAGCCGGCTTGTTTTCTATCAGCAGCAGGTAGGCGAGCAGGAAGGGAAAGGTCAGGAAAAGAGCGGCGACGGTGCACCTCAGCTCGCCCTTCTTGTGCGCGATCCAGGCCCAGACAAACGAGCCGACCGCCCCGCCCAAACCGAACATCGTGATGGAATAGCCCCCGAACGTTAGCTCAAAGCCGAGCTCATTAAGCACGGTGGGCAGTAGCGAGGAGATGATGGTCGTGGAGACCGCTGCGGGCATCGCCATGACGAAGATGAGCCAGAATGGGATCGATGGACGATGGACGACGGACGATGGACGATTCAGTGCTCGTCGTTCCTTCTCGCGAGGCTCGACGGCCAGGCGCACTTTCAGCAGGATGATCATCGCGATGCCGAAGAGCGAGCAAATGACAAGAGGATACAATCCCCGAAACCCGAAACGGGAGACAAGAAAGGCCGAGACTGCTCCGCCGCTGGCATAGCCGAGAAACCCGCCCGCCATGAATACGGCGGTGCTCAGCGCCGGGGTAATACGTTTGAGCCGGTGGACGCCCCGCAGTCCTTCGGGGTGAACGAACGCGATTCCGACGCCGCTGACGATGGCCAGCACGATCATCGATGGCAAAGCACCCGCGCCTCTGGGCAAGATGCCGAGCAGGCATATGCCGGCGCCCAGGAGCAGGCCGAGATGCAACAATAACGGCCGGCGCTTCTGCGGACGCACGTGGCCCGTGAATACTTGAACGCCATTGCACGTCAGGTAGAGCGCGACGAGAATGAAGCCGCCCTGCGCCAGGCTCAATTTGAATTCATCCTGAATCGCCGGGAGGATCGCGGGAGGCATCCCCGAGAACAGATCAATGATGAAGTGGGCGCCCGCGAGCACGAACAACTGCATCCAGTAGAATTTGGCGATTCTGCTATTCAAAGGCCACCGGCTTAGACCTCGAACGTCCTACCGGTCAGACGCTCATAGGCCTCGATGTATTTGTCGCTGGTCTTCGCCCTGATGTCGTCGGGCAGCTCGACGCCGGGGCCCGACTTGTCGAAGTGGATGCTCTCCAGGTAGTTGCGGACGAATTGCTTGTCGAAGCTCTCCTGGTCCCGGCCGGCTTCGTACTTGTCCGCGGG
>CAYZAH010000619.1:0-3404 GCA_964475805.1 uncultured Pirellulales bacterium
CCTCGTGGCGTCCTCTATGGCGTCGGAAAGCTGCTCCGCTCGCTCCGTATGAAACCCGGCTCGATCCAAGCCCCGGAAGACGTGCACGTTGTCACGTCCCCTCGATATCCTATTCGCGGGCATCAGCTTGGATACCGTCCCAAGACCAACGCGTACGATGCCTGGGGCCCGGCGCAATTCGACCAGTACATTCGTGAGTTAGCCCTCTTCGGCGCCAACAGCATCGAGATCATGCCGCCAAGAACCGACGACGAGCTGACGAGCCCTCACATGAAGTTCGCGTCCATAGATATGCTGGCCCGGCAGGCAGAAATCATCGACTCCTATGGAATGGACGTCTGGATTTGGTATCCGAATATGGGTGAGGACTATACGGACCCGCAGGCCGTTCGGGAGGAGTTGAAAGAGAGAGAGGATATATTTAAGAGACTGAAACGGATTGACGTCGTCTTCGTGCCCGGCGGCGATCCCGGCGACCTGCACCCCGACATTCTCTTCGCCTGGCTCGCCAAGGTGGCCGGCGTCCTGAACAAGTATCACCCGAAGGCCAAAATCTGGGTCTCTCCTCAGGCGTTTCGCCCCACGAAGGAATGGCTGGGTGCCTTCTACAGAAACGTCAATCTGAAACCCGCATGGTTTGGCGGTGTCGTGTTTGGACCGTGGGTGAAGACGCCTTTGCCCGAGATTCGCAAGATCGTCGATCCGAAGATTCCCATCCGTCGCTATCCCGACATTACCCACAGCATCAGTTGCCAGTACCCCGTCAAAGACTGGGACCTCGCTTTCGCCATGACGTTGGGACGGGAATGTTACAATCCGCGACCGACCGCGGAGAAAGTGATTCACAATGCGTTCGATCAGTGTGCGGCCGGGAGCATCAGCTATTCCGAAGGGATCAATGATGACGTGAACAAGTTCATCTGGAGTGACCAGGACTGGAACCCGGCGACGCCAGTGATTGAAACGCTGAGGGAGTACGGGCGGCTGTTCATTGACCCCGACGCGGCGGAAGACGTTGCCCAGGGCCTAATGGCTCTGGAGAGAAACTGGCAAGGACCTCTGATCGCTAACACGTCCGTCGAAGTGACACTCAAACAATGGGAGAGTATGGAGAAACAGCTCCCGCCCGAAGCAGTGAAGAAGTACCGCTTCCAGATGGGACTTTTGCGGGCGTATTACGATGCCTACGTTCGAGAGCGGCTGATCCACGAAACCGCCCTGGAATCGCAAGCCAGAGAAGCTCTCCGAGATGCGGCTCACGCCACCAGTCGGGAAAAGATGGAGGCCGCCGAGTCCATCTTAAAGCAGGCCTGGGACAAGCCGGTCGCTCAGGACTACAAGAAACGGTGTTGGGAAATTGCGGATTATCTCTTCGAGGCCATCGGCTCACAAACCTCCGTCAAGAGGTATAAAGCGCAGTCCGGCCGGGGCGACTTCATGGACTACATCGACGCCCCGCTGAACAACGTCATGTGGTTCTTGTCGCAATTCGAGAAAATCCGCCAGTTGAATGACGAAAAAGCGAAGCTCGCGTCCATCGATCAATTGCTCAATCGGGACAACCCCGGCCCGGGTGGTTTCTATGACAACTTTGGCCGGACCACCGGGACTGGCTCCTTTCGGCGGCGCCGTACCGGCGAAAGGTGCCTGTCCCCCACAGAGGGACAGTCAGCTTTCTAAACGACAGAAAACAGACAGTCCCAGGTCTTGGCGCTCGCGACTCGGTCGACGAGTGACGCGTATCCTACGTGGCAGGAGGACCCGGGCGGCTTGAGGTCGCCTCGTGTGAGCTTCGGCGCGGGGTTGCGCGGTCGCGAGTGGGTCCATACGGTCCAGGCGATAGGCTTCGACGGAAGCGCCGTGCCGTTAGCGTGGATGAATCAGATCACGACGCTCTACGACACGCCTTTGAGCGTCGTCTACGATAACCTCGACCCCCTCGCGAGCTATGCGATCAGGGTGGCGTACACCGGGCGGTTTCGCTCGAAGATTCGTTTAACGGCCGACGACAAGTTTCAAATCCACGGGGCGATGCAAACGGGAACGACGCCGATCAGCGAATTCCCCATTCCGCACGAGGCGACCCAGGACGGCAGCCTGAAGCTAACCTGGACGTGCGTCGAAGACGGGCGCGGCGCCCAGGTGGCGGAGCTATGGTTGATCGCCCAGACGAAATGACGTTCACAACGAACAGGAGTACCAGGATGACGAGCATTTCACGTCGCCACTTTTTGAGGCAATCCGTCGCGGTCGGGGCCGGTATGACACTCACAAATTCCGTCGCCTCGAAAGCGGAGACAGACGAGCACGCACCCGCGTCAAAACCTAACGTCTTGTTAATCATGGCCGATCAGCTCCGCAAGGATGCCATCGGCGCCTACGGGAACTCCGTGATAAAAACTCCGAACCTCGATGCACTGGCAAGAGGCGGAGTCAAGTTCGAGAATTGTTACGTTCAACACGCGGCGTGCATGCCGTCGCGGGCGTGCATTTTCACCGGCCGCTATCCGATGGCTCACCGGGTCAGAACCAACGGCGTGCCTTTACCGAAAAGCGAGGTCACGTTGGCCCACGTCTTCGCGCGGAACGGCTATCGAACGGGAGGCGCGGGCAAGTTCCACTTCATCCCGCACTATCCCTACAGAAGCCCCCTGCCGATGATGGAAAATCACCCTGAGCCTTATTACGGTTTTCAGGAATTTCACCTGGGCGAAGACGGCCGGAGCGGCGAGCACTGGGTTTGGATTCAGAGAAACTACCCGGAATACCACAAGAAACCCGACCACCTGATACCGCTCAAATTGCACAACAGCTACTGGTCGGCGTCCCACACGATTGATTTCATTCGCAAATGCGCCGGAAGGAACGAGCCGTTCTTCGCGTTCTGTTCGTTCGTCGATCCTCATCACGCGTACGATCCGCCCTCGCCTTACCGTGAGATGTACAAGAAGGAGGACATGCCCAAACCGATCGGCAGGCCGCACGAGTTTGATGATAAGCCGCCTCAGCTTCGGGCCAGGGCCAAGCGACTGGAAGGAGTGAGCAAAGACGTCGCGTACAACCGGACCCAGTACTATGGCGAGGTGACTTTCATCGACGATTCTGTCGGCAGAATTCTGACGGCTCTGGACGAATTGAAGATACGCGATAACACGGTGATCGTCTTCGTATCGGATCATGGCGATATGCTCGGCGATCACGGACTTTACTTCAAAGGTCTCGCTTATCGACAGAGTGCCAACGTGCCCTTGATCTTCAATTGGCCGGGGCATCTCAAAGCCGGAAAGGTGGCCGATGGCATCGTGCAGGAGATTGACATCTTCCCGACGATTATGGACTTGGTCGGGATCGAGGATCCTCCGGGCGTGCAAGGCCGGTCCCAGGCCCGCGTCCTGACTACGGAC
>CAYZAH010000620.1:0-3403 GCA_964475805.1 uncultured Pirellulales bacterium
CGCCGGTGACCAGCTCCATAACGAAGTAGGGTCGTCCCGTCTCCGTGGCGCCGGCGTCGAGGACTTTGGCGATATTGAGATGGTCCATCATGGCTAATGCCTGCCGCTCTGCCTCGAAACGGGCGATCACCGACTTGGTGTCCATGCCCAATTTGATGATCTTCAAGGCCACTCTGCGGCGGATGGGTTCTTTTTGCTCGGCCATATAAACCACGGCCATTCCCCCTTCGCCGATCTTTTCCAAAAGCCTATAGCGTCCGATAGTCGCTCCTGGGCCCTCGATGTTTGAGCCGTTCTCAAGGCTAAGTGGGCAGTCCAGGATTGGACTCTGCAAAAAGCCGTCTTGGAGATCGTTAGCCTGAAGAAGGGCCTTGACCCGATCATACAGTCTCTGATCGTCGCTGCAGGCTTCTTTCAGATATGCCTCCCGCCGGCCGGGAGGAGTTTCCAGAACCTGGTAGAATATTTCTTCTTCTGATTTCTGGGATTGCTTAGTCATTCTTTCCTGATTCCTTCGACTTCATTTGTCAATGCGATAAAATCCCGTCAGGGCCCTCACAGAAAATGAAAAAAACTGAAAAAATCACGTGTGATGGCTTGTAGTGTGCTCGTAAGAGCATTAGAAGACAATGCCTTACGGCGTCACTACAAATACTCAAGGGCGGGACGCCCTCGCCACGTTAGGCCCCACGGCCCGTGACTTCCAGACGCAGCCAAGAGCGGGCATAGGCCCAGTATCGCTCCGCAGTGGCATGGGAAATACCCAGCGCTTTGGCGGCCTGCTCGCCTGTTAAGCCCGCGAAGAACCGCAGCTTAACCAAATCGGCCTTGGTTTTGTCTATGCTCTCGAACTTCTGCAAGGCGTCGTTCAAAGCCAACAGGTCATCCGGAACCGTCGTCTCGCTTTTGGAGGTCAGTGATTCATCAAGCGGAATGCGATTGTATTGGCCGCCGTGGCGCTGAGATTCCTTTCGCCGGGCGTCTTCAACAAGGATTCTCCGCATGGCTTCCGCTGCGGCGGCAAAGAAGTGACCTCGACAATCCCAACCCGCATTTTCGGAACCGACCAGACGAAGGTAGGCTTCATGCACGAGAGCCGTCGCCTGTAGGGTCAGGCCCGGACGTTCCCGAAAGAGCCTTTGGGCGGCTAGAAGTCGCAACTCCTCATAGACCAATGGAAGCAGTTCGTCAGCAGCGCAAGCGTCTCCACCCACGATGGCATTCAAGATGCGCGTCACATCGGTCATGGTTTTCCTCGGATCGGATTTCCCAACAAAGCCACATTACTATACCGAGAATTAACCGATGACTCAAGTCCTGCTCGTCCATCTTACTTCCGTTTTCTATATCTATTGCTCAGGGGAACTCAGGAACTCGCCGACGGTGGTAACCTGGGCCCTGAGATAAGGAATGACTTTGCCGCCCCGGAAGGCACCCCGGCTGGCCTGGTCGAACTTGGGATTGCTTGCAAGGATGGCGATGACCGAAAGAACCAACAGGCCGAGGGCGACGCCGGCAAGGAAGCGGAAAAGCCACTTCAGCATCCCGAACATGGCCAGCAGAATACACAGAATCAGAATGCCAACCGCTACTAAATCGCTCGTTAACATCGTATCAGCTCCTTTCCCATCACTTCCAATCTCTTTGGCCTCCACAACAATAAGGCGTCCGACTGTCGAAAGGTAACATCGTCGTCGCACGGCGGAAAGGCATCCGCAACGTCCAAACCGGCTTGTTCGCCCGGGAATGCGAGTTTTGAAGCCCATCAGGCTCGCCGAATTTCCCGGTTTTCCCTTGACGGTTGAGGATGAAAAGCCTATCGTATAGAGGAACAATGCTCATTCGAGAACCCGTATCCAGGAGAACGGTCATGAAGAAGCACAAAGCCTTTACTCTCATCGAGTTGTTAGTCGTCATTGCGATCATCGCCATTTTGCTGGCGATCCTGATGCCGGCTCTGCAGCGCGTGAAAAAGCAGGCCAGGGGAATCTTGTGCCGGCACAATTTGAAAAACTATGGTGTGGCGGGCAGAATGTATTTGGACGACTACGACGGTGTCTTCCCTCATTCGTTCCGCTGGCTTTACAAGGACGGCGGGACAGGGTGCCGGTGGCATGACGCCAGCATGAGCCTTAGCAAAAGGCCGGACTTGGCCGGCGACCTCTGGCTGTATCTGAAGGACAAAGACATCAGCTTGTGTCCCGAATTCAACGTGGTGGCCAAACAGATGGGCTGCTATCGGTGCGACGGGACGACTATTCCCATCGAGCCGCAGTACGGCTACTGCATGAACTCCTATCTCCACGGTGACGCGTGGAGTTCCGTCCCCAGTCAGTGGAGAAAGTCCATCGAGACCTTGCAGAAGGAATCGATGGTCATTAATCCGTCGCAGATTTTTTTCTTCTCCGAGGAAAATTCGTGGCCCATTTCAGGCCTCAGCGGCGCGGGCATCAACGACAACAACTTGCGGTCTACGCCCAACTGTACGACGGACTGTTTCGCGACGTTCCACAGTCCCCCCGGCGGAGACCTGGACAAGGGTGTGGCGAACGCCGTGTTCGTGGATTCGCACGTCGAGGAAGTCTCGGCCTACCCCGCCGGCAACACGTTCATTCTGAGCTGGCCCTGTGGAACCCCGAGACCCGAGAGCGGCTTCTGATACGGAATTTCGCCGTACGCAGTGAAAACCGCCGGAGTTTGAGTATCCGCATTCTCTCTGTTTCGGATTAACCGCATTCGGTGTAGCGGAAACAGTGCACTAAGTGGTCGTTGACCATGCCAACGGATTGCATGAAGGCGTAGCAGATTGTTGAGCCGACGAATTTGAAGCCGCGTTTCTTGAGGTCTTTGCTCATTGCGTCCGATTCGGGCGATGTGGCTGGGATTTCCTGGAGGCTCGTCCATCGGTTGCGGGTCGTCGCTCCATTAACGAATTGCCAGAGGTAGGCGTCGAAGGAGCCGAATTCCTTGCGGATTTCGAGCAGCGCGCGGGCGTTGGCGATCATGGCTTCGATTTTCATCCTGTTGCGGATGATGCCGGGATTTTTGAGCAATGAGTCGATCTTGCGCCTGTTGTACCGTGCGATTTTGGCCGGGTCGAAGTTGTCGAACGCCTCGCGGTAATTCTCCCGCTTGTTCAGAACGGTCCGCCAGCTCAAGCCGGCCTGCGCGACGTCGAGCATCAGAAACTCAAACAACTTGCGATCCTCATGCACCGGCGTGCCCCACTCGGTATCGTGGTACTCGATCATAAGCTCGTTATCTGCAGGCCAATCACATCTTTTTTTCATGAAGTATTCCACCTTCAAATAACGCCTGATTATACTCGCTATGCTCACCAATACAAGAGATTTACGCAAACCTGTGGCCCGATTAAGCATCTGGCGACACCGAATTAGGTAAT
>CAYZAH010000621.1:0-3011 GCA_964475805.1 uncultured Pirellulales bacterium
GATGGACATCCAGACCTCGCAGCGGACCTGGTGCTGCGTCGCTTTGATTTTGGGGTTGCCGATCCGGGTACATTCGATACAGTTCCAGACCGGCTTTTTGCCGCCGGTCCATTCGACGAGGCGCTCGACGCCATTGGCGACGTACCAGAGCTTGCCGGCGACTTGCGGCTTGTTGTGGACGACGGGATAGATGTCGAACGAGGCGATGTCGCAACCTTTGACGTATTCGGCGTAGTCTTCCGGGTGGTTGGTCCGGACGCCCCGGCCGTAGTAGCCGTCCCAGGCCACGCCCTGACCCAGATTCAAGAGCACCGGGCGAGTCGGGTCCTTGGCCACGATCTTGTGGTAGTCGTCGATGATCTTCTGCGGCAAAATCGGCGGGCCGTAGCCTTTGCCTTTTCCCAACGACTGCGCGTTGTCGGGCTCGTCGCCGTGCATCCAGCCGATGATCGTCGGATCGTCCACGTGCTGGAGTCCAAATTCGTTTTGATGGCAGATCACTTTCATGCCGGCCGCCTTCAACTCGGCAAGCTGCTCTTCCGTGGGGCCTCTCCAAAGCCCGACGTAGGTATTGATGCCGGCTTGCCGGTACTTCTCGGCGTTCCTCGGGCTTTGCAGCCAGACCGCTATCGGAAAGAAACTCGCGTCCTTCGATGGCCCGTGCTCCCACTTGGCGTAAGGGTTGGCGGAAACGTCCGGTCCGGCGGCGCCAACGGCGAACGCAAGAACGAGAAAGCATGTTCTGAAAGTCATATCTTCAATCTCCACATGGTCGTTCGCATTCTGAAAAGAGACGTTTGATGCGAACAAGACTATATCGGAAATCTCGGTAAAGAGCAAGAGTGAGGTGCAGGACACCGGATTCGCGCGGATCGAAAAATTGTCTGTTGGGGCTTGATTAACGGGGTTATCGACATTACAATAAGCAACTTTGCCTTGAAGAGGGCTTCTCGGCACAACGCCTTTATATCGATTCGTCTCGGCGGGCGCCGAGGCCGGAGCAAGAAAGGAGCACGACCATGCAAAGGCCCATCTCAACACTGATAACCTTAATCCTCCTGCCCATCCTCTCGTTCTGCCTGTTGTCACTTCCGTCGGCGGCATACGGCAAGCCCCTGGCGAAGATCACCGTCGAGGCGGGTAATTATATGCGCGTCGATACGCCGGTATCGCTCGATCTCAGTGGGGTGCCAGTCGGTTTTCCGGGCGAGGCGATTCACTTGGTTGAGGTGACGGGTTCGCAGCGCAGTGAGGTTCCGACGCAGTTCGAAGCGGGCAGTCCGCCGAAGCTGTGGTGGGTACTCTCAGGCACGACTGAACCGGGGACTCAGCGCACGTACGAGCTTCTGGCGGGCGCCGCACCCGCAGCGTCCGAGGTGACGACCAAGCTGGACGCCAAGGTTTTGCAGATTGACAACAACGGCACAAAGGTGCTGGATTACAACCACGCCGTGGTGCCGCCGCCCCCGCTTTCGCAGATGGGACAGAAGTACGCCAAGACGCGCGACTTGTATTATCGTAGCGGCTTCATTCATCCTTTGTGGTCGCCTTCGGGGTCGGTGCTGACGAATATCCATCCGACGGACCACTACCATCACCTCGGCATTTGGATGCCCTGGACGCATACACAATTCGAGGGCAAGCCGGTGGATTTCTGGAACCTCGGCGAGGGACAGGGGACGGTACGGTTCAACAGGTTCTTCTCGACCACGAGCGGCCCGGTGTACGGGGGTTTCCAGGCCGTGCAAGATCACGTCGCGCTCAAGACAGCCACCGGCGAGAAGGTGGTTCTCAAAGAGGTCTGGGACGTGCGGGTCTACGACGTCGGCGGGCCTGAGAAGGGCTACTGGCTTTGGGATTTCGTCTCGACCCAGCGCTGTGTGGCGGATAGTCCGTTGATACTTGAGGAGTACCGCTACGGCGGTTTCGGCTACCGCGCCACCGCCGACTGGAAGGGCGACACAGCGGCTTATCTGACCAGCCAGGGCCGGACCCGCAAGGACGGCCACGCCACGCGCGCCCGATGGTGCGACACATCCGGTGTCTCCGACGGAAAGTGGAAGGGCATCACGTTCTTCGGCGATCCGAAGAACTTCAGGCATCCGGAACCGATGCGGATTTGGCCCGGGTACGATCAGGAGGTGTTCTTCAACTGGGCGCCGGAGCAGCTCGGTGAGTTCGAGATGAAGCCGGGAGAGGATCACGTGTTCCGGTATCGCCAGTACGTGCACGAGGGGAAGGTGGACGTTGCGAAGACCGAAGAGCTTTGGAACGACTACGCCCATCCGCCCAAGATCGACATCGAGACGGCCGGGTCCGGCGACGCGATTATGCTGTTCGGCGGTACGGACTTCTCGCACTGGACGACCGACGGCGACAAAAGGATCGGCTGGGACATCGTCGATGGCGCGATGAAGATCGTGCCGGGCACGGGCAGCATTATGACCAAGCGTGACTTCACCAATTTCAAGATGCACCTCGAGTTCAAGACGCCGCAACGGCCGCCGAACGTCCAAGGGCAGAGCCGGGGCAATAGCGGGGTCTATATCCAGCGCCGCTACGAGCTGCAGATCCTCGACTCGTTCGGCTTGAAACCTCAGTTTAACGATTGCGCTTCGCTGTACCGATTCAAAGCCCCGGATAAGAACATGTGCAAGATGCCGGGCCGGTGGCAGAGCTACGATATGATCTTCCACGCCGCGAAATATGACGGCAACCGCAAGGTGAAGAATGCTCGCATCACGGTATGGCATAATGGCGTGATGGTTCAAAATGACGTGGAATTGGAGAACAAAACGGGCGCGGGGCGCCCCGAAGGGCCGAATCCGGGTCCGATCCTTCTGCAGGATCACGGCAACGAGGTTTGTTTCAGAAATATTTGGATCGTTCCTTTACCATAAACTGTGAGGTCCGGGCAGGTTTGTCCCGAGCGAAGTCGATGGAATGCCCGCGCCACAGGTGGAAATTTTGAATTGCTTATGGTTTCCCGCTGGGTATAATCGGTGGATAAT
>CAYZAH010000621.1:3021-3402 GCA_964475805.1 uncultured Pirellulales bacterium
AGCGCATTTTCTTTGTTGCGCGGCATTTCCAGGAGGTTTGTTTCAGGAATATTTGGATTGTTCCCTTACCATAAACCGTGAGGCGCGGGCAGGATGCCCGCGAGACGCAAGGGCGGGACGCCCTCGCCACGGAGTGTGGCTGGGCCGGTGGAAATTTTGAATTGCTTATGGTTTCCCGCTGGGTATAATCGGTGGATAATTTTTTCAGGTGGCAGCAAAGATGAATCGGATGCTTCGCGGGTGCAAGTCTTGTGTTAAGGGGTAGTTATCACAATTGGGCTTCCAAGGAGGAATCACGGAAAGACAGTGTGTATAGGCTTTTTTGGGGTGTTAGACCGTCTATATGATTGGAATCGTTAAACGTGTTCTGGAAAAGAAGGA
>CAYZAH010000622.1:0-3398 GCA_964475805.1 uncultured Pirellulales bacterium
AGAATACAGCTTTTGTATCAGGCAGCTCGGCAGTTAGCCGATCGCGCATCGCGCCGGGATAGTCGGGACTCCATTTCTGGATCGGGCCGGAACTGGTTGGATGACAGGCGTGACCGACTAATATCAATTGCCGGGGCGTGGCGTCCCGCTTGATGCGGAGAATCGGCGTATGGCCGTCAAACGAGCCTTCCTTGTATGGACCCCACGTGATCTTCCCATCGACCGGGAGGCGACGATTGCAGCCGATGCCCCGAAAATCCATATAGCCGTACTCGATTGCAGCCGGAGAGAAACCTTCAATTGCCGCGTCAACGCACGCGAGAATCTTGTCTTCCAGGGAGCCCATATACCACACGTTCGGCGCGCCGAGACTAAAGCCCATGCGAAACCTGACCGCCGGCCCCCAGTGCGTGTGCGAGGCGGCCAGCATAATGTTCTCAGCGGGGATGCCGTGCTTGGAGCTAATCGCATGACGAATCGCTTCGCTCATTACGCGATCGAAGTCGAGGATGTCGGCGGTGATGAGAATGGCGACGTTGCCATCCCGGTCGCGAAGCGCCACGGCCTGGGTCATCAACGGCGCCAGCGCGCCCTGGGCGTACCGTTCCCGCCCAAAGCCGGACATTTGAACCTGTCCCGGTCCCGGCGTGATATCCGCCTCGGCGTAACCGACCGACCATGACTGTTTGCCCACTTCGCCGCCAAGTCCGAGCGAACACAGCAAACCCAAAGACAGGACGACAGCCACAACCCAAGTCAATGTGTTCCTCGTCATTGTTGTCCTCTCTTAATAGATCACAATTCCTCGAAAATCCGACTGCTGCGCCGGGAAAAAGCACTCGCAGGTAACGTGAGACTATCATTTCTTCGCGTCCGGCACAATATGGTATGTCGCCCGTCGCCGGCAAGTTCTCCTTGACAGAAGCCGTCAGTTCTGCTATAAAAAATGACCGGTTTGATTAGGCGAATGGCTTCTTGGCCTACCGGCAAATTGAAGGTCCAGTCTTGCTTGAGAGCAAGCCCATTATAGGTCGTTCCACTAAGCTGTGCATCTTTTGGAAGGAGGCGGTTATGTGCAAGAGACTATTTTGGTTGGCTTGTTTTGCTTTGTCACTGAGCCTGGCGGGCAACGCACGGGCGTCTCTGATCGCTCACTGGACATTCGAGGACGGGGGCGGTACGACGGTCGCCGACGTGACCGACAATGGCTACGACGGCGATATCAGCGGTGATCCGCAATGGGTGGAAGGCAAGTTCGCCGGCGGCCTACTGTTCGACGGCGTGGATGACAGCGCCACCTACTTTTTCGCCCAGGCGCAGATCTTCTCCGCCTTCACCGTGACGATGTGGACCAAGGCGGAATCGCTCGCACAAGCCAACTATAAGGCCGTCTTCGCCAGCACGGTTGCCAGCGGCACCGGATTTCAGATCGACGTTGATGGCGGCGATCCGGGCAGCTATCGCTATCACCCCGATGACGGCGACCAGGTCATGGGCCCGGTCACGCTGGAGTGGATCCATTTGGCCGCAAGCTGTGACGGCGCCAGTACGAGTCTCTACTATGACGGCACATTAGCCGCTACCATCGACCGCGCGCATCCGCAGTTCAGCAAGCTGGCCGTGGGTGTAAACAGAAACGTCACCCAGTGGTTCAACGGGATTATCGACGACTTCCGTCTGTACGATGAGGCCCTGACCGATGAGGAGATCGCCGGACTGATGCTGAACCAGGGTGCGGCGATAACGACCGCCAGAAAGCCCAGCCCCGCGGACGGAGCCTTGCAGGAGGCCACTTGGGTCACGCTTTCCTGGAAGCCGGGTGATCTCGCCGTTTCGCACGACGTGTATCTGGGTGACGTCTCTCAGGACGTGAACGAGGCGACACGCGGCTCCGAGCTGTTCCGAGGCAATCAGACGTCTACGTTCTATGTCGCGGGCTTTCCCGGCTTCGCTTATCCGGACGGACTGGTTCCGGGCACAACCTACTACTGGCGGATCGACGAGGTCAACGAAGCCGACCCGAACAGTCCGTGGAAAGGCGACGTTTGGAGCTTCACGGTTCCGTCGCTGATCGCTTACGATCCCGATCCGGCGGACGGGGCGAAGTTTATCGACCCGGACGTGACCCTTAGCTGGACGGCCGGTTTCGACACGAAATTGCACAGCGTGTATTTCGGGGATAGTTTTGACGACATAAGCAACGCTACGGGCGCCCCGCCGCAAACGGACGCGATTTTCACACCGGGGACACTCGAACTGGGCGAAACGTACTACTGGCGGGTCGATGAGTTCGATGGCGTCGTCACGCACAAAGGCGATGTCTGGAGCTTCACGACGCAGCCGCCCATCGCCATCGCTGATCCGAATATGGTTTGTTGGTGGACCTTGAACGAAGGCACGGGCACGCGCCTGCTGGACTGGTCCGGACACGGTCATACCGGGACTATCTATGGCCAGACGCAATGGGTGCCCGGCTACGATGATTCCGCACTACACTTTGGCAACAGCGGCAGTGACTACGCCGTGCATTCGCTGGGCGCCGCGACCGATTGGGCCGAGGGGACCATCGCGCTGTGGGTCAAAGCGGACAACCTCGGTCAAGCTCAGTACAGCAGTGCATTTAGCGGTCACTCTCCCAACACCGCTGGTTTCCAAATTGACGTGGACGGTGGAACTCCGGGGCAGTACCGGATCAATCCAAGCGGCCTGCTCTTCGGGCCCGTGACAACAGCCTGGGTGCATCTTGCAATGACATTCGACGGAACATCCGTGCTACTCTATTACAACGGTACCCAGACCGAGAGCGGAACACTCAACGATACCACGTTTAACCAATTCGCCCTCAATGTCAACAGAAACGCAGATAACTGGATGGCTGCGACGATTGATGATTTCCGCGCCTACGACAAGGTTCTGACACAGGACGAGATCAAGCTGATGATGCGGATCGATCCGCTGTTAGCCTGGAACCCCAGCCCGGCCAACGGCTCGACGCCGGACGTCGATGCCGCTACGCCTCTGAGCTGGTCAGCGGGAGACAACGCCTCGCAGCATGATGTGTACTTCGGAGTCGATGAGAACGCTGTGGATGGCGCGGACGCCTCCGATACGACAGGGATCTATCGAGGACGCCAGAGCGCCACGAGCTACATGCCCTCTGAAGGCGTCGAATGGGGAGGCGGGCCCTACTATTGGCGAATCGACGAAGTTAATACCGACGGGACGATCACCAAGGGCAGAGTTTGGATGTTCTCCGTTGCGGACTTCATTCTCGTGGATGATTTCGAGAGCTATACCGACGATGACGCCGCTGGTGAGGCTATCTGGCAACATTGGATTGACGGCTTTGGCGTGCCCGACAACGGCGCCCAGGTCGGCTATTTGCTCCCGCCGTACGC
>CAYZAH010000623.1:0-3394 GCA_964475805.1 uncultured Pirellulales bacterium
CGCCGATGTCGAGCCAGTACTCGAAGAGTATCTCGCCCGTCGGCTGGGCGAGGGTCGTCCCCGCGAGACCGAACACCAGCATAAAAAAGGTTAATAGAAACAGTTTCTTGCACATAACAGTTCTCCTTCCTAAAAATAGAATATTGCTTAAGAACCTGACATATCGCCGCGGCGACGAGCCAAGGCGTTTACGGTCCTCCTGCGCAATTGACGCCGAATTCTCTCCATGTACGCGTGCCCGTCACAGACACGTTCGAGGTAAGCAAAAAAGAGTTGTTGACCAGACCTTGTGCCCGGGTAGACAGTATTTTTGCTGACGCTCCGCCACCGGCGTCACGTCGCTTCTGCCCGTTTTGCGGACCCCAGCATCGTTCCGGAGAAATTTCTCCCTTCACCTTCGTCACCAAGAAATGAGGAATCGAGGCCTACACTGAGTTCGTCAGTGCAGGCCCCGACCGAATGCCTCTAAATCCTTACTCCATGCCCGCACGAGCAGGAGTTAGCTTTGCATAAGCGCAGCTATCCTCGCTCGGCGAACGTTCTATTAATCAAATACGATCTACTGGCCTACCATGACGTAATCAACGTCGAAGGCAGTGATTCCGCCGGTTCCGGAGGAGCCGACCCCGATGTAGGGGGTGTCCCCTTCGGTGCCGGTGCCTTCGGTCACGTCGAAGGTAACGGGATCGCCGCCATTGGCGGAAATGGTCACTACGTGTGTTCCCGCACCGCCGGCAGCAATGTTGATCACGAACGTATTCCAGGCGGTGGCATCATCCACGGGGAGCGAATTGACCGCTATGGCCCCGGCTGAGTCGGAGTCCACTTCACCCGAGGGCGCCGTGCCCGCCAAGTTGTTCATGACTAAGGAATCGACGTCGATCCCCGCAATCTCTCCGGCCTTGGCCAGAGAGAAGGAGATGATCCCGACACCGTCGGAGATTCCGATCATGCCCTTGCCGTCGTCACGGACGTGGTAGCCAATCCCGCCTTCCGGCCAGGGGTCACCACTGACCTGGTTGTCCAACGGCGGTGTAGTCGCAACGCGGATGGCGAACGCCAAGGTTGCGCCGTCCAATCCACCGTTGATCTCGTGGGTCAGGTAGATCTTACGGTTACTCGGATCACTGATGCCCAAGCTCCGCGGATCGCCGATGTCCTGGATACGCAGGAAAGTCACGCCATCTTCGACCAGCGTCGAAACGCCGCCGGGATTGCCTTCGCCAATCTTCGAGCCGTCCCAGGCGTCGGAACCGTTGTCATGGTCCCACGTTCCATCCAAAGACGCGGTCGCCACGTCGCCCTCATACGTGTAGCTGCCGGCGATAACGCCGAGAAGCTCGATTTCGGCGATCTGCATACTGTTGGCACTGCTCGGGTCACGAACGGCCGGGAACAAGACCTGATAATGAGCGTAGGCCGCGGCATTATCAAACACGATCGGAGTCGCATTCTTTGTGAAGCGGGGCCACGCGACATCACCGGCAAAATCAACGATGTCGCCGGAAGCGATCAACTCGTACGGCCCGTCGATGCTATCGTTGGAGCCGTAGAGCTCATACGAAATCGGATCACGTTCCGTTGCATCATTCGCCGTCGTGAAGGTTAGCCCGGTCACAATGCTCGGCCCGTTCAACGGTGTAACCTGTATGCCCGTCGGCTGAACTTCGCCTTTGAAGTGCAGGAACTTCGTGTTGACGTTGTCGTCGATCGCCAGGGCGGGATACTCAGCGCCCGGCCAGTCTCCATCGTTCGGAACACCCTTGACGATGTCGCCAGGTACGGTGACATCCGTTCCGGCATAGATCTTGACCGCGTTGAGGAATACCTTCAAGCCCGCGGCGGTCAGATTCATCTGGCCTCGACCAATCGTGGGAGCGGATTCTTGCGTACCGCCGGCGAAGAACATACGCGGACCGCCTGCGATCTCGCCGGAACCGGCGTAGAACTCATCCCCGGCATCCCAGCGGAGAATCCAGGCTGTACCGGGGTTCCCTTGCGCCTCAGCAAGCAGCGTAGCGTTGCCGGGATCCGTCGTAATGAAGGAGATCGGTCCGACGGTTCCGTCCATGGCCGCCACAGCGTCGTTCGCGTCAAGCGTCACGCCCGTGAACAGAGGATCGTTCGGATCCATCACAACCATAGGCACGTCAAGATTCGGAATCGTCGTGGAGTCCACCCATTTCCACCGGCTGCTTCTGATGATGTGCGTGGACATCAGGATGAGCGGCGTGGTGACGCTGTTCCACTGGGTGACCTCGGTGGCGTTGCTGGCATAATCGCCGCTGTTGCTGTTACGACTGACAATAATCAGCTTGGCGTTATTCAACGCCGCGATCTTGTCGTCGTCGAGCGTACGCCAGTAACCGTCACCAAGGCCGTTGATCTGGTAGTCAACGCTGTATCCCTGAGCTGTCAGTACGTCCACCCAGGGCAGGTCGTCGGGCATGCCGTCCGCGTTGTCATCATAACCGTCGGTGACCCAAATGATATCGGAGCTACCCTGGACCACTCTGATCTGGGCAACGTCCATCACGCCCGTACCACCGGGCTGGCCGTTCCCGACACCAAAGTAAAGCTTCGAGGCCAAAGTCGGATCGACGCCGGCGAATGCGCTCAGCGGAATTGTCCAATCACGCCACGAGTCAATCTGCGTGGCCGCAGGATTCGGATGAACCACTGTGGCCGTGGCACCGAGCATATCTTCCAGTGTCACGTAGATCGGCTCAGCGGAGTTGCCGCTGACGGAGTCAATGTCTTGAGAAACAAGAGCATCACTTACGGCGCCTTCGATTGTGACGTTGTCGAAGGTGTAGGTGCGGACCTCGCCGGCTGCGTGTGAGGTCACAAACAGGCCGATGAGAACCGATTCCGGCATATCCACGGTCATCGGGTTCGATATGTCACCACCGGAATTGTCGGGTGAATCAGCGTAGAAGAGCGTCCACTCAACGCCGTCGGGCGAAGAATACCCGGTAATCGCCCCGCCTTCGCGGACCAGTCGGACCCAGTAAGGCGGTGAGGCCGTGATCGTGCCATGGAGGCTGCTGGAATTGGCTCCGGCCGCCTGGAAACGACCCTGGAACGCAATACCGCCACCGTCGCCACCGGTCAAGCCCATAAGCATCTGCCTGGAATCCGGAGCGGTGGTCTCGCGGATCATCACGCCACCCTTGGCCCAAGTGTTCGAGCCGGTGCCGTTGCTGACGACTTGGGCTGTGATCGTGCCGTCGCCGGTCAGCTCTTTGTAGACATAGTGGAACGCATCGGATGCACCCCAGATATCGGCGCCAGCACCACCGATCATATACGTGCCGGTCGCTTCGTCGATGCTCACACTATCCGGCTGTCCCTTGAACTGGAGCGTCAGGTCCGAAACGACGCCACCGGCCGT
>CAYZAH010000624.1:0-3381 GCA_964475805.1 uncultured Pirellulales bacterium
GATGCAAGACCTTCGACGATTACCGCGACTTGGTCGCCCAGGCGGATATCGACGCAGTCAGCATCGCCACGCCCGATCACTGGCACATACTTCCCGCCATCGCCGCTGCCAAAGCGGGCAAAGACATCTTTCTGCAAAAACCGCTGAGCCTGACGATCAGAGAAGGCCGCGTTCTGAGCGATACGGTCCATCGGTACAATCGAGTCTTCCTGGTGGGAAGCCAACAACGTTCCGACGCGCGCTGGCGCCATGCCTGCGAACTGGTTCGCAACGAGCGGATCGGCAAGCTGCGCACCATCAAAGTCGGTTTTGGCACGGACCCGGGCACCACGCCGCAGCCGGTGATGCCTGTTCCCAAGAATCTCAACTACGATATGTGGCTCGGTCAGGCGCCCTGGGCGCCGTATACCGAGGAGCGGGTCCATCCGCAGAAAGGTTACGGCCGGCCCGGCTGGCTGCGGATCACCGACTACGGAGCCGGCATGATTACCGGCTGGGGCGCGCACCATAACGACATTGCCCAGTGGGGCATGGGAACGGAATATACCGGCCCGGTCGAGATCGAAGGGCAGGCCGAGTATCCGAGAGACGGCCTCTGGGACGTGCACGGCGATTTCAGCATCACGTATACCTACGCCAACGGCGTCAAGCTCATCTGCGCCGACAACAAAAAGAACAAGCAAGGCGTTCTGTTCGAGGGCGATGAGGGTTGGGTGTACGTCATGCGCGGGAAAATCGACGCGCAACCAAAGTCGCTGCTGACCGCGACCATCGGAGCGGACGAAATCCAACTCTACAAGAGCAACAATCACAAGCAGAATCTTCTTGACTGTATTCAGTCGCGACGCGAGACGGTCGCCCCGGTCGAGGTCGCCCATCGGTCGTGCACCGTTTGTTTGTTGGGTGACATTGCCATGAAGTTAGGCTACAAGCTCAGATGGAATCCCGATAAGGAAGAGTTCGTCGGCGACGATGCGGCCAACCGGATGCTCAGCCGGACGATGCGCAGCCCGTGGAAACTCTGTTGAGATTGACTGTTGAGAAGAGAGGAGCGTCATATGAAATGGCGGATGCAAATCAGCGTGTTCCTGATGGCAGTTATGTGCGGCTGCTCTTTGGCTCCGGCAGCGGGACAGAAGGTGACGGCGACACTTGATAAAGACAAGGTTCAAGTTACTATCGACGGCAAACTGTTCACCTGCTACAAGTTCGCTGCGGACCAGAAATATCCGTACTTCTGGCCCGTCATCGGACCGGTATCGGGCAAGTCAATCACGACGGAGACGTCCGAGCCGTATCCGCACCATCATTCGCTCTTTTTCGGCTGTGACCGTGTCAACGGCGGAAATTACTGGCAAGACGTCAACGCGCGAGGCCAAATCCTCTCGCAAGGGCCGAAGATTGTCACCGCCTCGGGCGAGCGAATCGTTCTAACCGACACGTGCCTCTGGAAGCAGCCGGGCAAAGATCCCGTCATCGAGGACAGGCGGCAGATCGCAATCTCCGCACCAAGCGAGAAGCTGCGAATCATCGACTTCAAGATCACCCTGATACCACTGGTCGATATCGAGATTCTCAAGACCAACCATTCGCTGTTCTCCGCCCGCGTCGTGCCCGAATTGAGCGTCAAATCAGGCGGCACACTCATCAACGCCCAGGGCGATACGAGCGAGAAGGGCACATTCGGCGTGGCTTCGCCCTGGTGCGACTACTCCGGCACGCGCGACGGCGTCATTGAGGGCATCGCGATTCTGCAGAACCCGAAAAATCGCTGGTTCCCGAGCAACTGGTTCACCCGCGATTACGGATTCTTCTCTCCGACACCGATGTATTGGCTGGAGGGCGACAAGCTGAACTTGGCCAAAGGCGAGCCGCTCACCCTCGAATACCGTGTCATCGTTCACACCGGCGACGCCAAAGCTGCGAAGATCTCGGACCTGTTCGGAGAATACAAACAGAAGACAAAATAGTCCGGCACGTGCTGCACTTCACCTTAGGTCTTTGTTGGTGTAACGCGCAAATCGGTCCCAGAAAGGACTGCGTCACAATGCTCATAAAAAGAAATGAGTTCCTGTTTCTTGGTGCACTCTTGATTGTCTTGTCTTTCATGCCCATCACACTCGGCCAGGAAGCAGAACAAGCGTACACCGCAACAACGGCCTCCGATCCGCAGATTCCTGTTGGGGATTTGGAATTGCTCCTTAAACCTCTGACGAAAAGCGAGCTGGTCGTAGAAGCTGAGGCCTGGTTGCAGCTACTCAAGAATAAGGTTAAGGAGATCAGCACGGCCGAAATCCAAAAGCGGCAGAAGGCCAGGGAAATCGATAAGAAGGAAGATGAGATCAAGGAGAAGATCGAAAAAATCGAGAAGCAAGCCGAACCTAACGCTCCTGCCGAAAGCGCGCAACCGTTAGAACAAGAGAACGAAGCGGTGGCCGAAGCAGAGGAAACAATAGATAAGAAAGTCGAGGCTATCGATCAAGCCGAATCGGAAGTGAAAAATATCGCCGCTGATTCACAAACCAAGCTTGAAAGCAAGCCGGAGGAAGAACTGACCAGTTCCGAGGAGGATTTGAAAAAGAAGACGGAGGAGGTCGTCGAAGCTCAGGAAAAAGCCAAACAAACCGCCGAGGCCATCGCTCAATCCGATATCGATCTGAAGGAAAAGGTCAAGAAAATCGGTGAAGCGGAGCTCGATCTTCAATCCAAAGTCAAAGAACACATGCTTGTCAACATCAATAAACTCCGGGAGGAACAGACAGGATTGATCGATCGTTTCAATGCTGTTATCGCCGCACTGAAGGCTAAAGGCGGAGAAGTTGCAGAATACGAGAAATACGTCGCGGCTGTCTCCGGCGTGAATGTGGATCTTCAAGACATCAAGGACGTCAGTGCCTTTCGGATCATCGTCTGGGGTTGGCTCAAGTCAACGCAAGGCGGCCTGCGCTGGCTTAAGAACATTTCGTTTTTCCTCCTCACACTGTTGGTCTCGTACATTTTTGCAGTCGTGTTAGGTCGGATTACTCAAAGGACGGTATCCGTATCGAAGAAATTCTCCGACCTGCTGAGACAGTTCTTCGTTAGTGCAGTACGTAAGACGGTTATGATCATCGGCATCATCATCGCACTGTCTATGCTGGAGATCGATATAGCACCGCTCGTCGCCGGTCTTGGTGTGGCCGGGTTTATCTTGGGTTTCGCCCTCCAGGGGACACTCAGTAACTTCGCCTCCGGTCTTATGATCCTGATCTACCGCCCTTTCGATGTGGGACACATTATCGAGGCGGCGGGAATCCGGGGAAAGGTGGACTCGATGAGCCTGGTTTCCACGACGGTTACAACGCCCGACAATCAAATCGTGGTTGTGCCGAACGGTGAGAT
>CAYZAH010000625.1:0-3377 GCA_964475805.1 uncultured Pirellulales bacterium
CCTCGTGACGACACGCTGGCCTTCCTCGAGACCGCTTCGCACGATGTAATAATTGCCCGCGCGAGGCCCTAACACGATCTCCCGGCCCTCGTAGGTGGGCTTGTTCGCATCGGGGACTTCGACGTAAACGATGGCTCTCGTGCCGGTGACCAGCGCCGCCGTGACGGGAATAACCAGGGGCTTTTTGGAATCGTTCGGGTCGGCACTGACGTACCCGAGAGACTCGGCTTTGACTAACGGCATTCCACAGATATCGCATTTGCCCGACTCGTCCTTGATGACCGAAGGGTGCATGGGGCATATCCATTTGCCCGCAAGCCTCGGGTCCATCACTTTGCCCCCGGCGGCTACGTTGGCCTTAACGACGGCTTTGACGAACATCTCCGGCTTGAGCTCTCCGTTCGGGTTGGGCACGTCCACGCGCACCTTCACCGTTCGCGTGACGGGATCGAGGACCGGGTCGATGAACGATATAGTCCCTTTGAAAACCTTGCCGGGCAAAGAGACGGTTGTGAACTCGACTTGCTGCCCGTAGCGCAACCAGCTCAGGTCCGACTCATACGCATCCAGCTTGACCCATACGTGCGACAAATCGGCGACGGTATAGATATGTGTCCCCGTCTTGACGTACATGCCTTCGAGCGCGTTCTTATGCACGACAATCCCGCTGATAGGCGCATATATCGTAACGTGGTCGCTCGCGGTGCCGCGTTTTTCGACCTCGGCTATCTGCTCAGCGGACAGGCCCAGCAGCCGCAGTTTTTCCCTCGCGGCGTCGAGCGTTCCGGTGGTCAAGCCACGCATGATCTCGGAGTTGCCCGAGTTGATCTTCCGCGCGGAGTTCATGGCCTGGATCAATTCCTCCTGCGCGCTGAGCAGCTCGGGACTGTACATGTAGACCATGTGGTCGCCCTTGGTGACCGGGATGCCCGTATAGTCGACGTACAATCGATCCAGCCGCCCGGATACCCACGCTGTAATGTAGGCAAGCCGGCTTTCATTATATGCTACTTTGCCGACCATCCGGATTTCAGCGGTCACAAACTTGCGCTCGACCGGGGCCGTCTCGATGTCCATCAGGGCCTTGGCCGCATCGCTCGTGGTGAACTCGCGCATGCTTGTCATTTCGTCGCCGGCATCCTTGTGGACTGGTATCAGCTTCATGTTGCAATAGGGACACAGGCCCGGTTTGGGCGAGTGAACCTGGGGATGCATCGAACACGTCCAATAGGCGATCTGGTCGCTCGATTGCTCTTTGGCAGAGGACGAAGCAGGCTCCTGACCGGCCACCTGCGCCGGGCGGGCCGCCCAATGGATGAAAACGCCTATTGCAATCCCGGCGATAAACACAGGGAGCAATTTCCAGAGCTGCCCGACACCCGCCAGGCGGTTCCGCCCTTTTGCTGTCGATTTATTCATCTTAGACTTTCCTCGTCAATCCAACCGGCTGGTGCAGGTTAGATTGATTGCTGAGACTCTTTCTGCGATCCCACTCGAAAAGCGGCTCGACGCTATTGTTTGAACTGCGGGAGCTTGGCGATGTACTTCTCGGGATCCGCCTTGAATTTGGCTATGCAATCGGGACAGCAGAAATAGACCTTCTTGCCCTTGTACTCGACGAACACGTCCTTGTTGATAGGGTTGCCCATGACCGGACAGATCGTCTGCTCCGTGGTCGAAGCCATTTCCTTGGCTGCGTCGGTCGCCGTCTGTTTCGCCATAGCCGCTTGGTCGTGGCCTTCCATCTTCATCGTCGTATCAGACGACGTGCCGCTCGGAGTCGGCTCAGACTTCTTGCAACCGTTAAGGACAAGCAGTCCAACCGACAGAACCCCCGCTACACCTAACATCGCCCAGATCTTCATACTTGGTGACTTCATTGTCATTCTCCTTAATAAATGGTTTTGATTGGAACCTTCATTTCGTCTTGTCTGTTTCGTTGATCTCATCGCATCCCGTCACCCGACGTCCTACCAATTTAGTAGGATATATGCTCAGCACTAATTCTTTCAGATTCGAGTCATTGTTTTTGCCGGCTACAGGCCCGCCCCAACAAGCATTTCCAGCTCGGCCCGGCGTTGCTGATTGTCCGCCACCGATCTTTCATAACGCAATTGAAATTCAAGCAGCTTCTGCTGTGCGTTGATCAGGCTCAAAAAGTCGAGGGCGCCGCCCCTGTAGGCCGTCTCGGACGCACCCAGCAATTCCTCGGCTTTCGGTACCAGAACGTCGCCGTACAGCTTCGCTTTTCTGTCGCTGTCCTGGTAGTCGTAGAGCACGCGTTCCGTGCGTGCGATGATCATATTCTCCGTTTGCGTCTTCTGCTGCGCCGTCTTGAGAACGTCGGCTTTGGCTTGTCGCTCAACGGCGGCGTATCGATCCCGCCAGATGGGTACGTTCATCGTGAACATCAGGATCACCGGGTCTTTGCCGCTGTCGGGTGTGCCCGGGTTCATGGCGGGGCCGGTATCGATCCATCCGAGTCCGACACCGACGTCCGGCCAATAGTTCTTCTTGGCCAGCTCGACGCGACTGGCAGCCGCTTGCCGCTCGAAGTCCAGGGCCTGAAGCTCGGGGTTCTGCGCTTTGAGCGAGGCGATCACCTTTTCCCGGCTGATCTGCTCGGCTTGGAACTCCTCTTTCCGGGGCCAGGGAAGCATGTCGAGGCTTTGCCGGTTAAGACTGGCGTTCAGCCGGGCCACAATCGGCGTTCGCAACTCCTCAAGAGTCTTCAAGTGATCTTCGAGCCGGGCCAATTCCACCTGGGCGCGGATCACATCAGGTTGACCTATGGCCGCCGCGGTATACTTCGTCCGTGCCACTTGCTCGAAATGCTTGATGAGCTCAAGATTATCCTCTGCTATTTGAATCGCCCCCGCCAGGTAGGCGTATTCGTAGTAAGCGTCCTTGACCTCGAAGAACAATTTCAATTTGGCCGCCTCGTATCGTTGCCGGGCCGCTTTGGCGGCAGCCGCCGCCGCGTCCGTCCGCGCCTCGATCTTGCCGAACCACGGGAACGTCTGCATGACCTCTACTCTGTTCCGCTGAGGTCCGACTCTCGTTTCGACCTCTTGGATAAAGTACCCATACGTGAATCTGGGGTCCGGAAGGGATTTCGCCTGAGGAACCTGCTCGACCGCTATCTTCCACTGCTCGAACGCGGCCTTAAGTCCCGCGTTGTTGAGCGCGGCTACTCGGAGATAATCAGACAATGTCGGGTTCTCACCGAGAGCGGGAGCTTCTTCGGACGGCGAGCTGGATTCATTCGCGTCGGCGAGCTCGATACGTGCCGGAGCAACTTTAACCGCGGATTGGGAATGGCCCGGCGATGAAGCCGCACAGCCTCCTAAGACAGCCAATGCCATCGGAACCGCGAC
>CAYZAH010000626.1:0-3373 GCA_964475805.1 uncultured Pirellulales bacterium
CAACGCGCAGCAGCGCGAAGTACTTCTCCGAATCCTTCGGCGGCCTGATTTGTCCGGAGACAATATTTCCAGTTCGCAGGCCGAAGCGACGGATCTGAGAAGGCGAGACGTAAATGTCGTCGGACGAAGACAGGTAATTGTAATCCGGGTTGCGCAGGAAACCATACCCATCCGGTAGCACTTCCAGTACGCCTTCGCCGTACATCAGTCCGTTCTGTCGGATGCGCTCCTTGAGGATTCTGAAGATCAAATCCTGCTTTTTGAGCGCGCTGTACTCCGTGATATTTTCGTTTTTCGCAATATCGTGTAACTCGGCAACGGTCAACCTCTGCAAATCGGTCAGATACAGGTTGCCTTTCTTGATCCGCTCATACTTAGCGTGCGTGGATTCTTCATCCTCCTGCTCGATTTTGAGCGCCTCATCTTCGGCCTCGACCCCGACGGCTTGCTCGGCGGTTGCGGTGGCGGTGGCGTCTTCCGATTGCGGTTGCTCTTCTTGTTCGGCAACGGTTTGTTCCTCTACAACCGCTTTTTTCCTGGTGCTTTTGCGTTTTTTACCTGTGCTTTTTACAGCCTTAGCCATCATTACTCCTTTTCCAATTTGGAAATTACCCTTGCTATCCTTGTGGAACTCACGTCCGTCGAGAGTAGGCTTCAGAGGCTTAGTTCCACAGAATAACCTTCCCGTAGGAACCCAGTTAGGATTTGACTATTGAAAAGTAGAAACAGAACCTAAACTGTCAAAACGGGCTGCTTTCAAAGAAAGCCGTTTACCCACTATCCACAATATCAGAGAAAATATCAGCGACCTGTCTGACCAATGCCGAGAAGTCAGAATTGTTTTCGATTGTATTATCGGCCAGCCTTGCCTTCTTGTCCAGCGAAATTTGAAAATTTTCTCGCATTTTGAGCTGATTTTCGTCCAAACCCGCTTCCTTTGCTCTGTTTACCCTTATTTTTTCGTCGCAATTGACATAAATGAGCCTGTCGCATCGTCCGGCCCAGCCGACCTCCACGAGCAGCGGCATATCGAGCACGATAGCCTTGATCTCGCCTTGTCGGCCGGCCCGTTCGATGGTCTCCTTGACTCGTTCGAGAACACCGGGATGCACAATCGCGTTCAAAGACGCGAGCTTGTCGGCATCCGCAAAAACCATCTCAGCCAGCTTCCTGTGATCTATTTTCTGCCCGGAATCCAGAATCTCTCGACCGAAAGCCGCCACGACTTGTTCTCGGACCGCCTCGCAGTCGAGCAATTCATGGGCAATGGCGTCGGCGTCAATCACCTTACAGCCCAGTTTGGCGAACTCCCTCGCCACGGCGCTCTTACCCGACGCGATGCCGCCCACGATGCCTATAATCGGCTTTCTTTTGGTGTTACACACGGTCGGACAATCTACTGGCTTTGCCGATGGCCGTCAAGACGCTGATCCGGCTGGCCAAGCGTGAGTTGCTTTTCGACAAAAGCGCACTTGCATTTCTTCTGAATTAAAACGCCCGTTTGACTTACGAAAGACTCATTCTAATCTGGATTGGTCTTACGCAATTGAGCAAATAGTTGTTCACGGCGGTGATGCCGTCATGGTACTTTGAGGCTTCAAGCAGCACGTGCTTGAAGCGCGAGTCTTGATCTCCGAATACGTCATTGGCAACCGTCGCTCTACATAGAACGTATGTAACGGTTTGATCGCGACCAAAGGGTGAGCAGGGCGGAAGTGCTTCGCGGCCACACGCCGAAAAAAGGAGACAATATTCGTGTGCCGGGAACATATTTTGAAACGATCCGGGGAACGGAACTTTGAAACGACTCAACTCAGGCTGTTCCGCAGCGCTCTAATAGCGCCTGAAAGAATTTGCGGGGGGATGTCAGCCAGTTCCGGTTCCGGTATTTCGCTGAGCGCAATTTGATCCAGAATCTTCGTCGCCCGGCTGGCAAAAGGAGAAATCAACGTTGCTGTTTCCTCAGCCTCGTCGAACTCATCGGACGCCATTTGTCGAAGATACAAGATAACGTGGTCTTTCAGTTCCTTCCCGCTCATTTCGTACATCGCTCGGGCGGGTCCGACCGGGCCTTCCGGAGCCTCTCGCTCCTGCAGAATGTCCTGCGTGAGCTTGTACGTTTCAGCCATGAGCTGTTTTTCTCTTTCGATAAGGTCCGTGTCCAGCGGCGCAACTTTGAGCTCGTCACCTTGCGGCTGACTGGGAACGTAGAGCTTGTTGTGACAGGACGGGCACTTGCCCCATTTGCCGCCGGCCTCGTCAGCGGCGCGGATCTCTTTGCCGCAATACTCGCAATGGAATATGATCGCCATTTTCTTGCCTCTGATGAAACCTTGACTTATTTCTCCGCTCTATACTCCGAGACTACCTCCGTAGTGATCCCGCCGCGCGGGGTGAACCGCGAAGTCACCTTCATCCACCGCGGCTTGCACGTATCGGTCAGGTCGTCCAAAATGTCGTTCGTAAGAGCTTCATAAAAGATACCTTTGTTGCGGTAGCTCTGCATGTAGAGTTTCAGACTCTTCAACTCTATGCACGACCCGTCGGGGCAGTATTCAATGAGGATTTCGCCGAAGTCGGGTTGACCGGTTCGGGGACAAACGCTCGTAAACTCCGGGCATCGGATCGTGATATGGTAATCGCGTTCCGGTCGGGGATTGTCAAACAACTCTATCTTTGCCCGCTCACTCATCGTTAGGTCCCTGTCACATGTCGTACTCTATTCAGTATACTCCGACCAGGTATTCCTTACAAGCGGGAATAATGGCCGGTCTTAAAAAACGGCCGGGCGATGCGTCCGAAAAATCTCGTCTTTCGGATTTTGACAAATGCCGGTATCTCCAGTAGAATACGTTCGTGGGTTTTATGAAGCAAACGTGTGCTAAGACCAGGGATTTCCATGATTTGGGGGAGGTTCGGGTGAAATCCAGGGAACAGATGTTAAGCAGACGACGATTCATGACGGCTTGCGGCGCGACGGTCGCGTCTGTGGTCTGGTCATCCTCCCGCGCAGCCAACAGTGCTACTCCAAAACCCGAGAGACCCAATTTTGTCTTTATTTTCGCGGACGATTTAGGCTGGGGAGATTTGGGTTGTTACGGCAACCGCCAGATCAAAACGCCTAACCTCGATGAGCTTGCCCGGCAGGGCCTGCTTTTCACTCAATTCTACGTCAATGGCTCGGTCTGCTCGCCCTCGCGGACGTCAGTTATGACGAGCCATTTTCCAGCTCGTCACCGCGTTCACGGACATTTCGCCGCCGCCAAAACGAACAAGGCCCGTGGAATGCCCAACTGGCTTGATCCCAAGGTCCACACCGTCACCAGGTTGCTCAAAGACGCCGGCTACGTGACGGGGCATTTCGGCAAGTGGC
>CAYZAH010000627.1:0-3367 GCA_964475805.1 uncultured Pirellulales bacterium
AACGGACATGACAAAGAAGAAGCGGATGTGATGTGTTTGCTATGACAACCTTTTGAAACTAAGGAGAAAGACATGAGCGCGAAGAGTTTTGAAAAAATAGCCGTCTGGATTGTAGTTTGCGTCTGCGTTTTGGGCGGTGTCGTCCGGGCGGACAAAGCTCAGTTGCTCCAAAAGTTGAGCGCGAATTTCGAGGTCCGGCTCGCGGACGTTACGGTTATCGAGGCGCTGGACAAGATCGGGCAGAAGGCCGGCGTGAAACTGGTGCTCTCGAATGAAGCCGTTTGGAAGCTGCCTTATGGGGAGGCGACGAGGCTGTCGGTAACGTTGCAAGGGCCTTTGGCGGACGGTCTGACCGAGATGCTGAATGCATTCTTCATGCGATACGCGGTGGGAGAACGGGAAATAACGATCTATCCGCGAGAAGAGCTGGACCATATCCTCGGCACACCCACGACAAGGCAACTGGAGCTGTTGAAGGTTCTTTACACGACGCCCATCGAGGTCTACCTCCGTGACGACGTACAGCAGACGATCAACAATGCACTGGGCCAAAAGGTCCTGATTTCGCCGATCGGAATATTGGCGGAGTTGAACAATTTGCTACGCCAGCTTGTCGGCTTAGAGCCGGTGTACGCTCCGGGATATGAGCCGCGATCTCGCACTTCTCGGAGACAGGCTATGCTGGAGGCACCCGAGCCGGAGCCGAATGAGCCTGAACGGACCGAGTTCGTGCTGCCCACGCCGGTGACCGTGGTGCAGCTACTGAGTCAGGTATACTATGGTGGCAGCCCGACCGACGCGCGGTGGTACATCTCCGGCATAGACCTTCCCGGGCAGATGCCGGAAGTTCGTGTTGTCTCTTCCAAAATGTTCATGGAACTGAAGCTCGATCAGAAAGTGGACATATCTTACCGTGACGAATCGGTCCTGAAGATATGCCGGGATCTGGCGAATCGGGCCGGCGCGATGCTTACTACGGTGTCGTCGGCGTCCTCGTTGGATGACGTCAGGATATCGGCGAGCATGCAGAACGTGCAGATTCGACAGGCCATCAGCAGCATAGCGGATATGGCCGGCGCGAGCTGCTCATTCGACTCCAGGGACAGCAGCTTTTTTCTACGTCTGCCCAACGAATCCAAAGTCAAAGTAGAACGCCCAAGCGCGGGCACAACGGCTCCCGATGCTTACGTCGGCAAGATCAGCATTCCGATGGAGGACGGGAAATATTTTCTCGAATTCATGCTGCGCCAGAGCGACTTGCCCAAGGAACTAAGCACGTTGAGAACTGAGGCGATACAGAACGTCCTAAGCGAGTCCGCACGGGACGCCAAGCTGAAAGAGGCCATCAAGAAATGAAGACTGACGATTGTGGCGAGGGCGGGACGCCCTCGCCACGTCGTAAATCACTTACGTGTCTGGTCTCGGCTGGGCGGCTCGACGCCAAGTAAGTGACGCACGAAGAAATCCATACGTTTGCGGCTGGCGTAGGGTCTTTCTCCTACGCCATGTCCGGCGCCGGGGACGACCAGCATATCGAAGTCCTTGTCGGCGTTGATGAGCGCGTTGACAACCTGCATCGTCGAGGCGGGGTCCACGTTCCTGTCGAGCTCGCCAACGGTGAGCAGCAGCTTGCCTTGCAGCTTGTGGGCTTGCATTACGTTCGATTGCTCCTCGTAGTGCGGCCCGACGGGCCAGCCCATCCATTGTTCGTTCCACCAAATCTTGTCCATGCGATTGTCGTGGCAGCCGCAATCGGCGACGCCAACCCTGTAAAAGTCTCCATGCGCCAGAAGAGCGCACAAAGCACTTTGCCCACCGGCCGAACCCCCGTAGATGCCCACGCGCGTCAGGTCCATGTAAGGATACTTGGCCCCAGCCGCTTTTATCCAGAGTATCCGGTCGGGAAATCCTGAATCGCCCAGGTTCTTCCAACAGACGTCGTGAAAGGCCTTGGAGCGGTATGACGTTCCCATCCCGTCGATCTGCACGACGATGAAACCGAGTTCGGCGATCGTGCGCTCACTGGTCTGGAGACCAAACGATTTCGGCACGAAGGCGCCTTGCGGACCCGCGTAGATTTTCTCGATCACGGGATACGTGCGAGCCGGATCGAAATTGCTCGGGCGGATAATGATGCCATAAATATCCGTTTTGCCGTCCCGGCCTTTGGTGACGAATCGCTCGGGCGCGCGCCAGCCCGTCGCCAGCAGCGCGTCCCAATCGGCTCGTTCCAATTCGCAGATCAGTGCACCGTCCGCGGCGCTGCGCAGCTCAGTGACGGGCGGCAGATCGACGCGGGACCACCGGTCGAGGAAGAACCGCCGGTCTGGCGAAAAGGTAACCTGATGCGTGCCATCGCCTTCGGTCAGAATCACCAGGCCGGAGCCATCGAAGTTAACCCGGCATAGGTGAACATAGTATGGATCCTGCTCCGGCCGAATCCCGCCGGCCTCGAACCATATCTGTCGCTTTTCGTCGTCCACGCTCTCGACGCGTCGGACGACCCACCGGCCTTTGGTGATCTGGTTCTTGACGTTTCCCATTTCGGCGTCGTAGAGATAGAGGTGGTTCCAGCCGTCGCGTTCCGACATCCAGATGATCTCGTTGGTCCGGTCGAGGTAGTGGCTGAATTGCTTGCCTGAGTAGTCGATGAACGTCTTACTCTGCTCGTCGATGACGGCACGCGGCTCGCCCGTCTTGGCGTCCACGCTGATAATACGAAGTATTTGGTGGCCTCGTTGGTTGTAGAGGAAGGTGAACCGGCTGGAATCCGGCGCCCAGCGGATCTCCGAGATGCTCCAGGGATTCGGGAAAAGCTCGTCCGGGATGGTGATATCGCGCTTGGCGCCGATGTCGAACAAATGGGGCTTGTGGATATCGATCCGGTCGCCGGGCTTGAGATAGGAGTAACTGATTAGCTTGGGTTGCAACTGATCGTCGGGCGACGATTCGATCAGATACACTTTTCTATCGTCGCCTTTGCGAACGCGCACCGCAACGAGCCTGGTCGAGTCCGGCGACCAGCAAAGTCGATTCGTATACGCGTCTGCCTCTGTACCGTCCTCGGTCAAAACCACTTCTTCGTTCGTTTCGAGGTTGCGCACGTAAAGGTTATAGTCCCTGATAAATGCCGACCATTTGCCATCGGGGGATTGTGCCCGCGCACCGCGTCCCCTTCGCTGTCTGGGTTCACTCGAATCCCTTCTGTTTGCGGTCTGGCGATTTGTATCGGCGTCGATGATCGCGTCGGCGGCTTCTTCCTGAGCCATGAACGTGGCCAGCGTTTTGCCGGCCTTTTCCGTCACGAGCCAAACGTGGCCGGCAAACGTGTGCTGGCGGTGTTGATCGCCGGCCGCTACCGTGGCGT
>CAYZAH010000628.1:0-1731 GCA_964475805.1 uncultured Pirellulales bacterium
TCGATCTTGTAGTTTCTGGCGACAGTCCGGAACAAGCCGGCTAAGTTGTCCGCCCTCGCCGCACCTTCATTTTGCTTGTGGATCAGATCGGACTGAATGACGACGCCACATCGGGCGAGGAACTCGCTCGGATCCAGGGCGGAGGTCGCTTCTTGCTCCGCCCGGCGGAACATCTCTTCGAGCCTCAATTGCAGCCTGGTGCGGTTCTGAATCCTCAGCTTCTCACGTTCTTCGGGATTTTCTGCCGAGGCGGGGTCGGCCAGTTTCGGGCTGGGAACCTCCCCCTCGAAAAGCCTTCTGCATTGCTTTTCGATGAGGGTCCCGGAACCACCACCGCACTTGGTGCCCGTCCGCCATTCCTGGATGATCTTCTTGTCGCCAACCTGCTTAAGCTCGAAGAAGTAGGCGTCTTTGGCGCCTATATGGAAGATGTACCGTGCGTTCGGATTCGCCGCCTGAACGCCCTTCGGAATCGCCACGCTATCGAAAACGTACGTGACGCCGTCCATGACTTTCGGAAAAGCCTCGGCGCCGCTGCCCGTAAAGGCGGTGGACCGTATCTCGTCGGTCCCGAACCTCGCCACCACGTCCATCCACGCCTCTTTAACCGCCCCAACAGGATTCGCAAAGTGCATGATCGACTTGGGAGAATAAACAATCTCGCCGTCCTCGGAAAGCACCGCGTAATGCACAAAACTGCTCCCGACGTCGAAACCCGCAAAGAGACTCACCCTTTTCTTTCCCACTTTTGCCCTTCCTAAATACAGCGTCTACTATGGCGCTCACGAGAGCACCAACAAAGACCGCTGGCATACAGCATTCCATGCAAGGTCAATTTCTCGAAATAGAGGCATTATAGTCACCGAACGGCGATAAGCAAGCATCTTTCCCGCCAACGAGGTTTCAACAGGAGCTATCCACGGATCGTGGATAACCCGTGAGAAAACGTGTGAGAGACCGCCCAAGACAAGAGGCAAAAAGTCACGCCCGTGCCCCGCGGCGGAGAGGTTGTAGATTGAGTCCAAAGAACCTACGGAAAAAGTAACAGGTTATCCATAGAAGTCTTCAACGATAACGAAACACAACTGCTTTAGCAAAAGACAGTTACGAACACGCTCGTCGAAAACCCAACAAAATCACACAGTATATGACAAGTACTAATGTTTTTCTTTTATGATTATAGTCTATCTATCACTGGAAGTTATCGCCCACCCCGGCCGAACCGGGAGCAATGTCCAGGCGGCCACCCAGGAAGTTGTTGGTGATGAAGTTATTCTTGCCTTTCTTTACGGCGATCGCGGTTGTTTCGGTGGATTGGCCGCGGGTATCGCGGATCGTACAGCTTGTGATAAAGGTATCTTGAACGTCGTCCATGAAAATGCCACAGCCGTCACAATCGAGGATCATACAGCCGGAGATGTTGAAATTCCGGCATCTTTCGAGAATCAGCCCGCCCTTTTGGCGCCAAACGTTGTTGACCTGTACGCCCGTCAGCGTGACCCGATCGCAATCCAGGAAGAGCAGACCCCTGTTGGCGGTGGGACCGTCCCCATAGTGGTAACGAGGGTTACGGTCAAACACGTTTGGCCCGACAACGACGTCTGAGCTGCCCTCGACGATCAAATCGCGGGCGAAGCCTTTCCAGAGCGTATTGCCCACGAGGGTAACGCCGCGGACCTTCTGAAGGCGCACGTTTACCTGGATGTCGCTGAGGATGTTGCCCGTGATGGT
>CAYZAH010000628.1:1831-3364 GCA_964475805.1 uncultured Pirellulales bacterium
TGGTGGAGGCTAACGTGGTCCAGGAAGATCCCGATGCCGCGGTTGTCGTAAACGTGACAATCGGAGATGATGACGTTGCGGTTCCGGCGTGTCAGGTGGATGCCGTGCAGCGCTTTGCGGATCGACAGCTCGGACAGAATGGCTGCCATTGTGCCGGTGACCTCCACGCCGCACGCTTGCTCATCCGCACCAACGATCTCCAGCCCGCTCACAATGGGCATGCGCTGGTTTTGCCAGACGTTCTCTTTCACCGTTTTCGGCGAGGCCGTCCCTTCGTGCGTTCCGACTAACTTGAACGCCGGGCCAGGTCCGGCCATGACAATCTTCGCCGTCCCGGTGCCGCTGATCGAAACGGGTCCAACCCGGTCCAAATCAACCACGACGGTTTTTGTGAGCCGGTATTTGCCACGCGGGACAAAAATGTCGCCCCGGCCTGAATCCACCGCTCGTTGGAATGCCCCCGTATCGTCCGCCTTGCCGTCGCCGACGGCGCCGAAATCCCGTACCGTTTGGCTCGGCTCGGCGGCGTGAGTGAATGTGGTTGTTACAAGCACCAGCGCGATGCTAACTGTCAGTAAGAAGCTATTGCGTTTCATGAGCAGCCCTCAAATGTGTTGTCCCGGAGAACGATTCGTTCGGCTTCTTCGCCGATACGAATGCCTTGTTTCTGGTTGCCTTCAGCCGTGTTGACGAATTTTGTGTTTTGGATGGTAATGTCGTGCGTTTGTCCCCGAATATCGACGCCGACTCCTTTTCCGTCGGAGCCGTTGTCGCGAATGAGGCAATCTTCTATTCGGTTGCGGTGGCCGCAACGGAATTCGTTATCGTCCTTGCGAAAGAGAATCCCGATCTCGCCGTTGTGGTCGATAGTGCACCGTCGGATCACATTGTCCGTATCGCGGTGTCCGATGCTGACGCCGAACTTCTTGTTCCTGGACAAAGAGCAATTTTCCGCAAGCCCATCGGAAACGCTCCAGCAAAAGTAGATTCCCTGGCTGTTGTCCCGGGCGGTGCATTCTCGGAAGACGGACCGTTGAGAGCCGCTCCCCGTGTGAAACCCGAGATCAGCGTTGTTGATCGCTTTGCAACTCTGGAATTGGATGTCATCGCAGACCTGGAAGCTGAAGCCGTCGCCGTTGTAGTTGCGGGCCGTTACGTTTTTGAACGACCAGTTGTTGCAATATTGAATGAAAACGGCGCCGGAGAAGTTGCCGTTAATATGCTCGTTGTGGTTTCGGTTTCCGTCGAGCACGAGGTTCTCCACAGCGACGTCGTCCACATTTTCGGCGGTCAGGATCGGAAAGATGGTCGCGGCCGTGGTGTCGTTTTCGATCCAGAAGTTCTTCTCAGTCAGCCGGTCCAGGAAAAGGACGTCTCCTTGAATAGCCGTGATGGTGGCACGTACCACGTCATATTGCCAATCTCCCGGCCCCGTTTTCGTTCTTAGCATGATCCCACCACCTGGTGTGAAGCCCGTCGGATCGCTCACCTGGACGCCGTACTCGAACCAATCGGAGTCCCGCACCAGGTCCG
>CAYZAH010000629.1:0-3363 GCA_964475805.1 uncultured Pirellulales bacterium
CCACGCGGCGGATTGGGACGGCGACGGCGATTACGATCTGATCGTCGGCAACATAGGCGGTGGAGTCTATTTGATTCCAAACGAGGGAACGCCGGAGTCCTACGTTTTCGGCAAGGAAGTACCCCTTCAAGCCGGCGGTAATGCTATCAATGTCCAAAGAAGTGCCGGACCGTTCACCGCGGATTGGGATGGTGATGGCGATCTCGACCTGCTCGTCGGCGCCAACAACGGAAGAGTCTTGCTGTTTCGTAATACGGGCGATAGAAAATCGCCTGAGTTGGCCTTCCCGGTTCTGCTCGTGGCGCCCGGCAAGAGTGTCTCCGGATCGAATGCGCCGAAGGGCGTTCGTCGGGGTATGCGTTCGAAGATATGTGTCGCCGATTGGAATGGTGACGGCCGGCTCGATCTGCTCGTTGGCGACCGTACCAGTCAGAAGCCGGATCGTCCGGAGCCGACGCCTGAGGAGAAGGCCGAGCAGGAACAGGCGAAAAAAGAATTGGAGCCGCTCCAAAAGAAGTTCCGTGAGCTTTCACAAAAGATTTACGGTCCCTCGCGGGTGAAAGAAAAAGAGCAGATCGAGCAGATCCAAAAGGAATTGAAAGACCTTCGTCAGCAGATGTCGAAGCTGCGTTTGAAGATACCCCGTGAGTACGAAACGCATGGGTGGGTCTGGTTGTTCCTGCGAAAAGAGAGTTAGAAATCCATTGGGCAAAAACGTTTTAGCTGATTGAGGTACTCGACGTGAAAAAAGTGATTTTCATATTGGCGTGCAGTGTGTGGATGTGCTCGTGTGTGGATGCGTCTTACGATGAGGCGTATTGGAGTGACGGGCACGTTATCGAGCGGGGGATACCGAGACCGCTGGCCGATCATCCGGGGAATATTTATCTGGATACGGAAGAGGTGCGGGTCAAGGTACCCGCTGAAGCGCCGGAAGATGCGCGAGGCTGGCGTGTGCTGGACGATAAAGGTCGTGCGATTTGCAGCGGTGAATTTCCGCAGTCTTTGTCCGGTTTACCCTCGCGGATTCGGTTGGGCCGGCTGCCCGTCGGATGGTATCGAGTGGAGTTTCTGGACGGGAAAGGTGCGTGTTTGCATTGGACAACGGCGGCTGTTTTGAAAAAGCTCGCAGCACCGATCCCGCAGGATTCGCCCGTGTGCGTGGATTCTGCCACCGCGTGGTTTGCGAAGAACCGGCTGGAGGATCAGAAAAGGTTTGCATCGTTTGCGGCGCTGGCGGGCGTGAACTGGATTCGCGACCGGCTCACCTGGCGCGAGCTGGAGCCCAAGCGAGGTGAGTTTACAAAAGGCGTCACGACGTATGATACGTCGGCGGCGATTCAGAAGAATTATGGCTTGAAGGTATTGCAGGTCTTTCACATGACGCCGGAGTGGGCCTGGGATACCGAATTGGATGGCGAGCATCCATCGGGACGATTCGCCCGCGACTTGCGGGACGTGTATCGGTTCTGCGAAGCGATGGCTAAGCGATTTCACGGGCAAGTGTTGGCATGGGAGCCGTGGAACGAGGCGAACGTCAGCACGTTCGGCAGTCATACGGTCGATGAGATGTGCAGCTTCCAGAAAGCGGCGTTCCTGGGATTCAAGGCGGGCGATCCGACGGTGACGGTATGCTGGAACGTATACACGACGACGCCGACGCCTCAACACACGCAGGGTCTGCTGGATAACGAGGAGTGGTCCTACTATGATACGTACAACATTCATACGTATGACTGGGCGCACGACTACGAGCGGCTGTGGGTCGAGGCGAGGAAAGTGGCGTGCGGCAAACCGATCTGGGTGACAGAGGCGGATCGCGGAATAAAATATACCGGCCCCGAGCCTTTCTGCGACCTGTCGCGGGAGGACGAAATTCGCAAGGCTCGATACATTCCCCAGTCCTACGCGTCCAGTCTCCACGCGGGCAGCGTCCGGCATTTCCATTTCATCTTGGGACATTATTGCGAGGGGGGGACGGTACAATTCGGATTGTTGCGAAAGGATATGACGCCGCGACCGGCGTATGTGGCACTGGCGGCGGTCGGCCGGCTGCTCGCTGGGGCGAAATGCCTGGGACGATGGGACATTCCGAATCAGGCGGATGCGCACGTGATAGTGTTTCGGGCGTGGCCGGACGGGCTGGAGCGAGACGTTCTGGTCGCCTGGGCGGAGAAGAAGGCAGACTGGCCGCAACGAGGCAAGACAAAGGTCCTCTTCTCACTGCCCAACCCGTGGCAGGTTGAAGGTGTATTTGACTACCTCGGTCGGCAACTGAATGAGATGCCGGCGGAGTTAGCTGCTGAGGCTTTGTTTATCGTTTTGCCCGCCGGACAAACCAGCGAAGTGAAGCTGTCATCCGTAGAACGTTCCGCCAAGCGAGTGGACCGCGTTTGCCCGGTCGTGCTCCAAGTGCAGATGCCTCGAAGCACGATTGTGAAGATCGCGCCGTTGCCGTGGTCCCAGGGATACGAATACCGGATCGATCCTAACACGCCCTACCGCCTGCGCATGTTTGCGTACAATTTCGGAACCGAATCCGTGAAGGGGTCGATCCAGGTCGAAGGCAAACCTTCCGGCTGGATGCTGGATCGGGAGCAATGGACATTGTCTATCGATCCGGCGCAGCGCCAATCCTTTGAGGCAACGTTGACGATACCAGAGAGGCAGACTGGTACGATACGTTTGGCAGGTGATTTCGGCTCAGGGGGCAAAGCGGCCCTGGCGTTTCGAGTGCAAGGTCAGACAAGCGAGAAGTAAAGGTGCTTTACGTTTCTGTCGGTGGCGTTGCTTTGTTTCC
This sequence comes from uncultured Pirellulales bacterium, assembly GCA_964475805.1. Lineage (GTDB taxonomy): Bacteria > Planctomycetota > Phycisphaerae > Sedimentisphaerales > Anaerobacaceae > JAFGTG01. The sequence continues at coordinate 2,801 of CAYZAH010000629.1, forward strand.
GCGGATGGCCCAGACGATTTGGTAGGCCGCGCCGACGACGGCCATAGCAACTAACGCGGAGAACAGGATCATCGACATCAACAGCGCCGCTGGTTGTTCTACGTTGTAGATCGCGAGGAATCCAACTAACGTGATCTCCCGGACGCCGAGATTCGCCACCGAAATGGGGAGTCTTCCCATGACGTAGATCGCGGCGCAGAGCCATACGAAAACCAACGCGGGGGCGGCGATGTTCGCTGTTCTGGCGGCCAGGATGTAAGTGACTACGCCTCCGACGAGCGTATCGACAGTAATGATCGATGCCACGACGAGGTGAAACCGCCATCCGACCGTCTGGAAGACTGCGATTTGATCGAGTATTTCCCGGCCCTTGAGGCCGATCCCTGCCGGTAGAGGTCTCAGCAGAATCTTGAGAAAGCTGATGATTCTGCGTCCAAAGTGCTCGTTCAGTACCAGGAAAACAAAGAGCAAAAGTGCGAGCAGCGATACACCGCAAACGGCGGGTAGAAGCCACTGGTTGCTTGCATTGGGAACGAGCAGAGGGGTCGGATTGGAAACGATCA
>CAYZAH010000630.1:0-3361 GCA_964475805.1 uncultured Pirellulales bacterium
AGGCGCCGTTTACGATCAGCGTGTACGGCTGAGTGGAATAGCTGTTATTTCCCGCGTGCCTGACCCGGAAGTAATAGTCACCATCCCTGTCCGTTGTATAGGTCAGTGTCAGTTCCTGGCCGTTGTTGGTGGCCGTTTTTCCGGCACGCCAGCTTCCGCTCGCGTTATAGATATCAATCTGGGGTCTGATTTCGACAGGCACATCGGTCACCGTCACCTGAAGATCACTTCCCGCGTCACAGTTGACCAGATACCAGTCTTCGTCGCCCTGATCAAAAATCCAGCTTTGTGTGAGATTTCTGTCGTGAAGCGGCGTGGCGTCACCGAAATTTCCGTTCGGTTCATGAACGTCTGCCACCGCGGTAAAGGCGACCGAGAATTGATAGGGCGTTTCGGAAATGTTTTGATTCAGATCCTCTATCTTTATCAGATAGACGCCGGGCCGGGTCACAGGTGTGTCCAGGGCCAGCAGGCCACCGGGATTGGTGGCGTCGCGCCCGTCAATATTCGAGTTGTCGGCCCGCCACAGCCGGATACGCGTACGCATGGCCTGGGGAACGGATTCAAAGGCTGTGTGGATGACGCCGGCCGAAGGCACGGAAAACTTATACCAGTCATCATCGGCAGCAGTGCCTGTAAACCCGGAGACCAAGGTTCCAAAGGAGATGAGGTTGGCATCGGCAAAAACGTTGTTGCCCTCGGTTTCGACCGTGACAGGGCTTTCAACTGGACTATATCCCGGGTTTGCGCCGATGAGGTTCAACTGATACATATGGGTCCAGTTGCAGTCACCGTCCCTGTCATGCACTCTCACATATACAAAACCCGCTTCATCAAAGGTGTGGCTTAATTCGGGAGGGTTATCCCCCTCGTTGTCCGAATAACTGGTGAGGCTAAGGTATTCACAGTTCCTGCCGTAAAAAGTAACGTACGGCCTCAGGTTGGCGGGCGTGTTGGTCACCGTGGCAGTCAGTGTAGCGCCCGCGTCCACCCAGACTCTATACCAGTCATAATCACCGTTTGGGAAAATATAGCCGGAAACCGTATTTCCCGTCATGGTGAAGGAATCGAGTATCGAGCCATTGGGCTCCTGCGGATCTGCCGCCGCTTCAAAGCTTCCGGTAAGGGTGTAGGTGAATTCGGAGTTGAACTCACCGTCCCGATCATAGACTCGAAGATAGATAAACCCCGGCTCCGTAACATTTACGGAAAGGGAAACGTCATCTCCGTCCTGGGCGGCGGCATTGGTTAAGCTAAGATAGTTAAGGTGACGGTCGTAGTATGTCAGATAAAGTCTCAGGTTGTCGGGTACATTGGTGGTCGTACAGGTCAGGCGCCCGGGCCGGTTGACATAGATCTTAAAGTAATCATAGTCACCGGCTGCATTGATCTTGGCGAGCACCGGCTGCAACAAGGCGATCTCATTGGAAAGACCGATTTCTCCGTTGTTCTCCACCTCGTCCGAGACAGTGCTGCCCACGTAGACCACTTCCGAAACCTCGGTGGACCAGATACCGTCATCATCCTGTACCTTGAAATAGATAGTGTGGGTACCCATGGAAAGAGAGCTGGTGGAAAATTCAGCCAAGGTGCTCAGTTCTCCGTCTATACTGGATCGCCACTGGTAGGCTTCAATAGTACCGTCGGAGTCAATGCCTGATCCGGAAAATGTGATGCTGTTTCCTACAACGATAGAGCCGGGATCTATCTGATCGATACGGGCTGTGGGGGCGTAAGTGGCAAAATCCGCTCCATGTATAGTCAGGGTATAGGGCTGGGTGGATTCGTCGTTGTTGCCGCCTTCCATGATCCTTATTAAATACTCTCCCGGCGCGGGAACGGTATAGACCAGTTCCATGTCCATCCCGGCAGTGCCCGCCTTACCTGCCAGGTGCGCCTTTGACAGGTTATACACATCGATCTGGGGGGTGATGTTTTCAGGAAGATCGCTCAAGACAACGCGAAGAGCGCCCGCCTGGACCACGGATATTCTGAACCAGTCCTGGTCTCCTGTCTTGAATATGTATCCGTTGACCCGGTTGATCTGAGTGAGGCTTTCGGCATCCCCGTAATTATCGTTGGGCTCAAATGGATCGTTGACTTCAACCATAGAAAGGGAAAAATTATAACTCGTTGCCGAGAAGGCCTCGTTATCCAGGTCGTCCACGATCAGGTAATAGATGTCCGGCGTGGTAATGTCGTAGATAAGTGAAAAAAGACCACCGGTGCTTGTAGGCTGTCCGGACTGAAGGTATGCGCCGGAACTGTTATAAAGCCGGAACCTGAGCTTCAGGTTTGAGGGAACAGAGGTAAGCTCCGCGGTCATCTGTCCGACGTTTGATATGTCAAAACGGTACCAGTCTTCATCATTGGCCTCATTGATAAGGCCTGATATGGATTGGTCAAGGGACACGGCATCGGCCCTTCCGAATCTGTCATTGTCTTCCGTTTCGGTGGTACTCGGTGTAAGGGTTGGTATGTAGCCCAAAGATCCACCGCTGACACTCAGGGAGTATGCTCCGGTGTGTCCAAGACCCTGGGCATCGGTTATACGAAGATAATAAAAACCGTTTTCCGTCGCGGTATAGGGGAGAGTAGTAATTTCTCCCGTGTTGACGGCCGTTTTGTACACGGAGAGATAATTCGCATGCGGGCCATACAGCGTCAGGCTGGCTCTCATATCGTCAGGCGGATCAATTGTGAAGCTCAGCGCACTGTCGACATTCGCGTAAATTTTATACCAGTCTGGATCCTCTCCGTTAAAGATGACCCCGGAAAGATTAGCGGCGCTGAAAAGTGAGGACTGCCCCAGTTGATCGTTCGGTTCCAGACTGTCTACCACGGGTGTGAAGTCGGCGCTAAAGGTGTAGGTTGCGTCTGAAGTGTCGCTGTCACGGTCGTGCAGACGAATATAATAGGTTCCCGGCTCAATAACGTCATATGTGAGATAAACGTCATCCCCGTCATTTACCGCGGCATTAGTAACACTTATATAGTCGGCATGCCTGTTATAGATGGTTATATAGGCCCGGATATTTGAAGGAGGTGAGGTCACCGAGCACACCAGTCTTCCCGGAGTGGCAACGGTGACGGCATACCAGTCCTGGTCGCCCACGGTCGAGAAGGCGCCCGTGACTATTTCGCCTGCAGTGATGCTGTTCGCGATACCCAGCTTGTCGTTTGGTTCCGTCTCAACCGCCGCGAAGGCTGAAATGGAATGAATCATAAAGAAAATGCTCAAAATAAAGAAGGCAAAATTCTCCAAAAGCGAACTCAAAAAGAAACTCTCTCTTTAGCAAAAGCAAAAAGGGACCCTTATCAAAGAAGAAGAGACATTCATCAGGGGGGCTTTGACCGGAAA
>CAYZAH010000631.1:0-3356 GCA_964475805.1 uncultured Pirellulales bacterium
GCCCTCGACCTGCAAGGCTTCCGCTCCGGCTCGCTAAACGAGTCCCTCTCCGAACAAGAGAAGCAAGAGAGCCTGTGATTATAGTGGAGAGAACGCCTGATTGTCCGGTGGGTCTCAGAGTGCCACGTCCTGATAAAAAGGCCTCAGGACTCGCAATGACAACAGAGCACGCCCTGTCATTGCGAGGAGCGCAGCGACGAAGCAATCTCAGTCTTGGGCATGGAAGGTTGCTTCGCTGCACTCGCAATGACGACGCAGCGTGTCATTGCGAGCGATTCGGAGAATCGTGCGGCAATCTCAATCGTTGCGATCAAGGCAAATGAGCACACGGCAGTATTGTGTTTACATCATGACGAATAGGACAAACACTGTCCTGTACACGGGAGTGACGAACAACCTCAAGAGACGCGTGTACGAACACAAGCGAAAACTTGTCGAAGGCTTTACGAAAAGATACAATGTCGTGAGGCTCGTTTACTACGAGGTGTTCGGTGGCTGTATGAGCGCCATCCGGAGAGAAAAGCAAATCAAAGCCGGGTCTCGGAGGAAGAAAGAAGAGTTGATAAGTAGTATGAACAGCGATTGGCATGATCTTTACGGGGACCTTTGAGATTGCTTCGCGGCGCTCGCAAAGACAATGGGCACGACCTGTCGTTGCGAGGCCCGAAGGGCCGTGGCAATCTCCTTTGTTGCGATCGGGATTGTTGTCCATGCCGCGTTTTACTTGTGATGATAATAGTTGATTAGGGACACAAAATGAACGACAGATTCGGAATCAGACTGGCTAAGGCATTTTTTCAATTGGCGATCATCTTTGGTTTGCTGGCTTTTTGCGGCTCTTCCTTCTGTAAGAGTGCCAGCGGAGCCGAAGCCGGCTCCGGGGCGAAGGGCCTGGAGGTTCGGGTCATGACCTTCAACATTCGCTACGGTACGGCTAACGATGGCGAGAATCGCTGGCCGAACCGGAGTCAGATGGTATTTGACGTGATCCGCAACCATAAGAGTGACGTGATAGGCCTCCAGGAAGCGCTGAAGTTTCAGATCGACGAGATTCTCGACGCGGTGCCGGGGCTCGGGCTGATCGGCGTAGGACGCGACGACGGCAAGACCAAAGGCGAATACTCGGCGATTTTGTACGACCGCGATCGCTTTGCCGTCGATGATTCGGGGACGTTCTGGCTGTCGGATACGCCGGAGGTGCCCGGCTCCATTACCTGGGGCAACGCCTGCACGCGAATCTGCACGTGGGCCAGGCTCATCGAGAAGAAGACCGGCAAAGCGTTCTATGCGTTTAACCTCCACCTGGACCACATCTCACAGCCGTCCAGGGAGAGAAGCGCCCTGCTGGTGTCTCAGCGCATAAGCGACAGGAAGCATCCGGATCCGTTTGTCCTCACGGGCGATTTCAACGTGGGCGAGACCAATGGGGTCGTCATGTACTTGAAAGGAGAGTCTCGCTTTACCTGGTCGGGCAAAAGTGAGCCTGCGAATCCCGTCCCAATGGTCGATACGTTTCGCGTGCTTCATCCCGATGCTACGGACGTCGGCACGTTCCACAGCTTCAGTGGAAAGCGCTCCAATCAGAAGATCGACTACGTGTTCGCCCCTCCGACGGTGCAAGTCTACGCCGCACAGATACTCCATGACAACGTTGACGGGCGCTACCCCTCCGATCACTTCCCGGTAATCGCCCGACTTCGTCTTGCTCTTGCGACAGATCGCTAAGAGCGGGTTTTTTGCACGAGCGCAAACAAAAGTCGGAATCCTCTTGCTTTCGCACAGGCTCTCTGTTAGCTTGCACCTTTTTGAAAGCAGCAACCAGGACAAGATTTGAATGAACTTTTGGAGAAAAAGGACGAGCCAAGGATGGACATCATAGGCAGTTTCAGGGAGAAGGTGCAAGGAAAGGGTTTCTCCGTTGTTTTGCCCGAGGGCAGAGACGAGCGAATCATCCAGGCGGCGAGGAGGCTTCAAGACGAGAATATCGCCCGCCCGATCGTGCTTGGCAAGCCCGAACAGATCGCCTCGGCCGTCGAAAAAGCTGGCGTGGATCTCGACGGCATCCAGACCATCAATCCGAAAGAAAGCGACAGGCTCGAAGCCTACGCGCAAAGCTACAGCGATCAGAGAGACGGGATCACCGTCGCCGTGGCGAGGCACGTGGTTGTCAAGCCGTTGTTCTATGGCGGGATGATGGTGGCCTGTGGCGATGCCGACGCGGCCGTAGGTGGCGTTGCCAGCGCGACCGGGACGCTCATCCAGGCCGGGATATTGACCGTTGGCTTGGCGCCGGGGATCAACACGCCTTCGAGCTGCTTCCTGATGGTGATCCCCGATTTTCTCGGAGAAAAGGACAAGGCGTTCATCTACGCCGATTGCGCCGTCAACGTCGATCCCACGGCCGAGGAGCTTGCGGATATTGCTTTAGCCTCCGCTTTGAGCGCCAGGTGGATTCTCGGCCAGGAACCTCGCGTCGCTCTGCTGTCGTTTTCTACACGAGGCAGCGCCGCCGGGCCGAACGTGGACAAGGTTCGTGAGGCCCTGAAAATCGCCCGGCAGCGTCAGCCCGATCTGGCCATCGACGGGGAATTCCAGGCCGACTCGGCTATCGTGCCCAGGGTCGCGGCCAAGAAGGTCAAAGACGCCAGCGCCGTCGCGGGCAAAGCGAACGTTATCATCTTCCCCGATCTTAACTCAGGAAACATCGCCTACAAGCTCACACAGTACATGGCCGGGGCGCAAGCCATCGGGCCATTCCTGCAGGGCTTCGCCAGACCGATCACGGACCTTTCGCGAGGCGCTACGGTGGAGGACGTTGTCTCGACGGTGGTGCTGACTTTAGGGCAGTTGTCGGAGAGCGCGAAGCTCGTGTGAACCGTCCGGCGAGGGTATTCAAGCGAAAGGACAACATCAACAATGAAGGTATTGGTTATCAACGCGGGTAGCTCTTCGGTCAAGTATCGCCTTTACGAAATGCCCAGCGCGGATGTTCTCGCGGCGGGCATGGTGGAGAGAATCGGCGAGGAGGACTCCGAGCTTTCCCATTCATATCAGGGTAAGACCCATACCGCACCGGCGGACGTCAAAGACGTGGCCGATGCGATGGAGCTTATCCTTCAAACCCTCGTTAGTGGCGAGGTGGGAGTTTTGCAGGAGTTGTCGGAGATCGGCGCCGTCGGCCACCGGGTCGTTCACGGCGGCGAAGAATTCACCGACTCCGTCATCGTTGACGAGAAAGTAATCGCCTCTATCGAGAAGTTCGCCGATCTTGCTCCGTTGCATAACCCCCCGAACCTGGAAGGCATATTGGCTGCTCAGCGTCATCTGCCGAACGTCAAGCAAGTCGCCTGCTTCGA
>CAYZAH010000632.1:0-3352 GCA_964475805.1 uncultured Pirellulales bacterium
GGGCGATAAGTATAAGCTCGGCGGCGGCGAATCCCTGGGCAGGATGATATGTGACGGGCAGTTCAGAGACGAAGTTTTTGCTCTGGTGGCGAGAGAGGATTCACCGAAGGCTTTTGCTCATCCTGAAGTCAGCGTGCTTCGGGCTTGCTACGAGAATGCGATTCCATTCACCATTCACGTTGGGATAGGTACGGACGTTATCGACCAGCACCCATCGTTCGACGGCCGGGTTAAAGGCGGCTGTTCCGGTCGGGACTTTCTCATCTATACGCAGGAAATATCCAAGCTGACGGAAGGCGGCGTGGTCCTCAACATTGGAAGTGCGGTGACCGGCCCGGAGGTTCTGCTCAAGGCCGTCTCGATGGCTGCGAATGCCGGCCACGTCCCCAAGGACATCATCACGGCGGATTTTGATCTGCGCGGCCACGACCGGCGGGCGATGAGCGATGAAGCCGAGCAGGGCTATTATTTCCGCGACCAAAAAAGCGTGGTGACTCGGATCCCCCAAGCATTTTCAGGAAGAGGCTGTTATATACAGGGCAATCAGAAAGAGACGTTTCCTTTGCTCTATAAGAAAATTGTGGAACAGTTCAAGGACGCTAAATGAAAGTAGAACGTATCAAGGAGATTTTGGCTCGAATTGAAGATGTTCGGATAGCTGTGTACGGTGATTTCTGCATCGATGCTTACTGGCTGCTCGACCCGCGCGGCTCGGAAGTGTCGGTCGAGACCGGCCTGCAAGCCCGGGCGGTTCGAAGGCATTACTATTCGCTCGGCGGAGCGTCGAACGTAGTGGCGAATCTGGCGGCTCTCAAGCCGGCGGCGATCCAGGTGATCGGCGCTATCGGCGATGACATCTTCGGCAGAGAATTGACTCGTCAGTTCAACGAACTGGGCGTGGATACAGCGTGGCTGACCGTTCAAAAGGAGAATTTCGATACCGTTGCGTTTGGAAAGCCGTACCTTGATGACAAAGAGCAGCCGCGGATGGACTTCGGCTTTTTCAACGTTCGATCCGAGGCGACCGACCAGGCCTTATTAGACGGCATTAAGAAGGCTTTGCAGACGGCTGACGTGCTGATTGCGAATCAGCAGGTTCCCGGCTCGATCACGAATGAATCCTTTATCGACCGGGCCAACGATCTGTTCCAGGAATTCGACGACAAGGTCGTCCTGCTGGATTCCCGTCATTTCGGCCACAAGTTCAAACACATCTATCGCAAGACGAATGATTTGGAAGCGGCGAGTTTGAATAACGTCGAGGTCGGGCGGAACGATGTCCTCGCGTTAGCCGACGTGGAGAAGTATGCGAAGAACCTTTACTCGCAGTTTCAGAAGCCGGTCTTTCTAACGCGCGGTGCACGCGGCATTTTGACGGTGGATTCGGACGGACTTCACGAGGTACCCGGGATTCAACTCTTGAAGAAGCTCGATATTGTCGGCGCGGGCGATACGGTGACGAGCGCCCTGGCGTTGTGCCTGGGCGCGGGCGTCGGTCCGGCCGAGGCGGCCGAGTTTGCGAATCTTGCAGCGGCGGTCACCGTACAAAAGCTATTCCAAACGGGGACGGCCTCCGGCTCCGAGATTCTCGACGTCGGGCGGGACCCGGACTATGTTTATCAACCGGAACTTGCTTCTGATTTGCGAAAGGCTCGCTATCTGGAGGGGATGGAAATCGAGCTTTGCTATCCGTCGATACCCGTGGGGCAATTGAAACACGCGCTCTTCGATCACGATGGGACCATTAGCACTTTGAGGCAAGGCTGGGAACAGATCATGGCGCCCGTTATGATTAAGGCCATTCTCGGCGAGCACTACGAAACAGCGGACGCGGCCCTTTACCGCAAGGTCCACGACCACATCCTCGACTACATCGACAAGTCCACCGGCATCCAGACGATTGTTCAGATGGAGGCCCTGGTCGAGATGGTCAAGGAATTCGGTCTCGTTCCAGCCGAGAAAATCCTCGATAAGTTTGGCTACAAACAGATTTACAACGATGTCTTGATGGAGCAGGTTGACGAGCGAATCGACAGATTCAAACGAGGTGAGCTCGACATCAACGACTATACGGTCAAAGGCTCGCTCGAATTTGCCAGAGCTTTGAAGAACAAAGGCGCCAAGCTTTATCTCGCCAGTGGAACTGACCGTGAAGACGTGGTCGCGGAGGCGGCGGCGCTTGGCTACGCGGATCTTTTTGACGGTCGCATTTATGGAAGCGTCGGCGATATTTCGAAGTATTCCAAGAAGATGGTGATCGAGCAGATCATGACGGAAAACAAGCTGCAAGGCCCCGAACTCGTGGTCTTCGGTGATGGTCCCGTCGAGCTGCGCGAATGTATCAAACGCGAAGGTGTCGCGATCGGTGTGGCGAGCGATGAAATCCGTCGTCATGGTCTGAACGCCGAAAAACGTACGCGACTGATCAAAGCCGGCGCGCACGTCATCATTCCTGATTTTGCACAACGAAACGAACTGATGAAATTCTTGTTTGCTGAATAACCGATTAGAGTCTGTCACACGAGGTTCTTAAATGCCGATATTCGAATACAAGTGTAACACGTGTGGACACACGATGGAGTTTCTGGAGAAGACCAGGACCCCGCGAAAACATACGTGCGAGAAGTGTCAGAGTACCGATTTGCAGAAGCTCCTCTCAGGGTTTGCCGTGGGCCAAAGCAAGTCATCAAGCCAACTCTGTGAATCCTGTCCAGGCGGTTCATGCGCCGGTGATATGTGTCAAACGGGCGCATGTCCTCACAATCTGTGACATTGCGGAGGAGTTGTCCCTTTTCGTCACTCGAAGATATGGTGGCGATCTGTGACGTCGCGCGCACAATCACTGAGAGCGGCAGTGACAAAGCGATGGCGATCAAAGGTCTTCGAGCTCGGCGAGGAAGGAATCGTCGCCGTCGGTGTCCAGCCCTGGGAAACTGCCGGACGGTTCGTCCGCGGAGCTCTTGGGTGCGGCTTGCTTCTTCACCGCCGGCTTTGGCTTCTGAGGCGGTTTGACCTCTTCAGGCTTACCGTCAATCTGGAGCAGAAAGGTCAATGGGCCGATCGTGATATAGTCACCGGGCTGGACGGTGGCCTCGCTGATGCGTTTGCCGTTAAGAAAAGTGCCGATGCGAGAATCGAGATCGCGAATCTTCACCGTCTCATTGTTTTGGACAAGCTGGCAGTGCTTTCTGGAGACGACCTGAAGGGGAACGCACAGATCACAATCGTGACGTCGCCCGATAACGGTGGGGCTGCCTGGCAAGGAAAAAGCTTGTTGTGAGCCGTTTCTTTTGAACAATATCAAATTCGCGTTCATCCGGCTTCCTCCTTATCAATTCGCTGCGTCACCAAT
>CAYZAH010000633.1:0-3348 GCA_964475805.1 uncultured Pirellulales bacterium
CAAATCATGAACGGTGGGGCGAGCCCCACCCTACGGGTTGCGGGGCTATTTGGTTGCTTGGCGGGGGATGAGCGGCTATAATGGCGGGGAAATTGTCTGATCGGAATTGGAACTGGAGGTTATTATGAGTCAGAAATCGGCGTTTTGGCTGGGTGTTGCGGTGTTAGTGCTGGGCGGGGTCTCCGCTGGGCGCGAGGTTAGGTTTACCAAGATCGTGGTGGATAAGACGTTTCGGGCCGAGGGGGTTGCGGCCGGGGACGTCAATCACGACGGCAAGCTGGATATCCTCTCCGGCGACGTTTGGTACGCCGCGCCCAACTGGACCATGCACGAGGTCCGGCCCGTCGGCAAGTACGACGGCACCAAAGGCTACAGCAATTGCTTCGTCAACTGGGCCCAGGACGTCAACGGCGACGGCTGGGTCGATTCGATCGTGATCGGCCTGCCCGACACCGAGTGCTTCTGGTACGAGAACCCGAAGAACCAGCCCGGCCACTGGAAGCAGCGCGTCGTCGCCAAGAGCGCGTGCAACGAGACGCCGATCTTCGTCGATCTGGTGGGCAACGGCACGCCCGTCCCGGTCTTCGCGGTCCGGCCGGTAGGGCAGATGTGCTGGTTCAGCGTGCCGAAGGACCTCGACGGCCTGTGGGATATGCACGTGATCGCAGCCGGACCGAACGCGCCCGGCACGGAGAAATACAGCCACGGCCTCGGCGCCGGCGACGTCAACGGCGACGGGCGGTGCGACGTCCTGGTCAAAGAGGGCTGGTGGCAGGCGCCCGCCGACCCGAAGCAGAGCAACTGGAAATGGCACCCCACCAATCTCGGCGAGGACTGCGCGAACATGCTCGTCTATGACGTCGATGGCGACGGCGACAACGACGTGATTACCAGCTCGGCGCACAAGTACGGCATCTGGTGGTTCGAGCAGAAGCAGGGCGCGGACGGGCCGCAGTTCGTGCAGCACCTGATCTTCGACAAGTACTCGCAGCCGCACGCGATGATCCTGGCCGACATGAACGGCGACGGGATCATGGACATCGTCACGGGCAAGCGGCACCTGGCACACATGGGCAAGGACCCCGGCGGCCACGACCCGGCCATGCTCTACTGGTTCGAGCTGCGCCGCTCGAACGGCAAGCCCGAGTTCATCCTGCACGAGATCGACAACGACTCCGGCGTCGGCACGCAGTTCGAGGTCATCGACATGAACGCCGACGGCCGGCTCGACGTCGTCACCTCCAACAAGAGCGGCGTCTACGTCTTCATGCAGGAGTCATAGCCACAAAGACACGAAGGCACCAAGTTTCTCATACGCTATTCTTTTGTGTTTTTGTGCTTTCGTGGCTAATACCTGCGACGTCGCGCTCGGGCTGGACGGAAATATTTGCTTGACCGCAGAGGAGGAGAGTCTATAATGAAGCCGTTCACTAGGGGTGGTCCGTGGAGTTGGCGGGCCTGAGAGAAAACCCTCTGAACCTGATCAGGATAATCGCCGGATCGGCGCGGATGCCTGCGTAGGAAAGTGATTCAGAAACATCCATAGACGGCACCTCGTAAATGAATCACTTCTTACGGCGCATTTACCGCCGAGAGCGCAGAGATCGCTGAGGAATGATTAGAAAAGAAAGGTTGGACCATATTACAGAGAGTATCATCGGTTGTGCTATTGAGGTGCACAAGGCGCTTGGGCCGGGGTTGCTGGAGTCTGCGTATGAGGCTTGCCTGGCCTTTGAGCTTGCTGAGCACGGACTGAAAATAGAGCGTCAGAAACCGCTGTCGGTGGTATATCGAGATGTGAAACTGGATTGCGGCTACCGCCTGGACATCCTTGTCGAAGAGTCTGTGATCGTCGAGATTAAGGTTGTCGACCAGCTTGCGCGAATTCATCAGGCACAGTTGCTTTCCTACTTGAGACTTTCTGGATGCAAAGTTGGATTGTTGGTCAATTTCAACGTCAAAGTTCTGAAGGATGGTATCGTCAGAATGGTAAATGATTTTCCAGATTCTCTGCGATCTCAGCGGTCTCCGCGGTAAAAAAAACGAAAAGAGAAAAGACCATGGCTACACAGCTACAGATTGCGTGCGACGGGGTCGTTAGTGACGAGGTTCGGGCCGTCGCTGGAGTAGAAAACGTCGATGCCGAGCTTCTTCGGGCGGAGGTTGCGGCCGGACGCGTGGTGATTCCCGCGAATAAGCTGCACCTGGAGTTGGGTCTGGTACCCGCCGGGATCGGGCGCGTGTTGACGACGAAGGTCAACGCCAATATCGGGACCAGCAGCGTTCGGTGTTCGGTGGACGCTGAGTTGGACAAGATGCAGGCGGCGCTGGACGCGGGGGCGGACGCGATCATGGACCTGAGCACGGGCGGCGACCTGGATGCGACGCGCGAGGCGTTGCTCGCACAGTGCCCGGTGCCGTTCGGAACGGTGCCCATTTATCAGGTCATCGAGAAGCGGGGTGTCGAGGATATCGACTATGGGATTATTCTCGAAACCATCAAGAAGCAAGCCGAGCAGGGCGTCGATTTCTTCACGATTCACGCGGGGGTTTTGAGGGAGCATCTGTCGCTGCTCGGCGGTCGGGTAGCCGGGATTGTCAGCCGGGGCGGGGCGCTGCTTGCCAAGTGGATGCTGCATCACAACAAGCAGAACCCGCTGTACGAGATGTTCGACGAGTTGTGTGATGTATTGGCCGAGTACGACGTGTGCTTCTCGTTGGGCGACGGGCTTCGGCCCGGGGCCATCGCCGACGCGACCGACGAGGCGCAGATTGCGGAGTTGAGGACGCTCGGCGAGCTAACCGCCAGGGCGCAGGAGAAGGGCTGCCAAGTCATGGTCGAGGGACCCGGCCACGTGCCGTTCGACCAGATTCAATACAACATGGAAATCCAGCAGGAGATTTGTCACGGGGCGCCGTTCTACGTTCTCGGCCCGTTAGTAACGGACGTCGCGCCCGGCTACGACCACATTACCTCGGCCATCGGCGGGACCGCCGCGGCGTTCTACGGCGCATCGTTCTTATGCTACGTCACGCCGCGAGAGCACCTGGGCCTGCCCGACGCCGACGACGTCCGGGCGGGCGTGATCGCGTCGAAGATCGCCGCCCACGCCGGTGACGTGGCACGCGGCTTCAAAGACGCCGCCGCACGGGACAGGAGGCTCAGTATCGCCCGGGCGAATTTGGATTGGAAGACGCACTTGGCCGAATCGCTCGATCCTCAGACCGCCGAACGCATGCACGACGAGGTCTGCAACGAAATGGACGTCCGGGAGTCTTCGGCCGACTATTGCTCGATGTGCGGCAAGGCCTGGTGCAGCGTCAGGACCAACCGGGAAATTCGCCAGG
>CAYZAH010000634.1:0-3346 GCA_964475805.1 uncultured Pirellulales bacterium
CATCAGAAGATCGTCGAAATCGAGGCCGTTCCGCTCGCGGAGGATACGCTCGTAACCCAGGTAAATTTCGGCAAGCGTTTTCGAGAAGAAATCGTCGGCCTCCGTCTTAAAGGTCTCGGCGTCGAGCAGCTTGTTCTTGAGCGTGGAGATCGCGTCAAGCATTCGCGCGGGCGGAAAATTCGTGCTGTCGAAAGAGCGCTCCTGGATTGCCTCCTTGATGCATCGTCGCTGATCGGCCTCGTCATAGACGCTGAAGCTCGAATGAATCCCCGCCTTGTCCGCATACCGGCGGAGAATCCTCACGCACAATGAATGAAACGTACTGATGTGCGCCCCGGCCGAAGCTCCGAGCGCAGCGGCTCTTTGGCGCATCTCATCGGCGGCTTTGTTCGTGAAGGTAATGGCACAGATATTGTACGGTGGAACGCCCGCTTCAATCAGCGCGGCGATGCGATAGGTGATGACACGCGTCTTGCCGCTACCAGGTCCGGCCAGAACCAGCAATGGCCCTTCGACATGAAAGACGGCTTCTCGCTGAGAGTCGGTCAGTTGTCGCCAAAGGGTATCGTGCATCCGCTGGAGCGCGCTTCCGCGTGAAGGTCGTGGGCTTAGAACGTCTGGAGAAACTCCTCCTGCTGCTTCTGTATCTGCTCTTTCTGCTGATTCAGCTTTTCTTTCCACGGTGCCAACTGTGCAGCAAGGTCCGGTTTCTCAATTTCGATCCGAGCCAGCAATCCGAGCCTCAAATTGGGCGAGAATTGCTGGTCGTCCAGGAAGTCCTGGAGCGCCGTGTATCGTAACGCACTGAATGGAGGCAGGTCAATCCTGTTTTCGTCTCGGTATTTCGACTGGTAGTTGTTCCATATCTGTTTGGCAAACTTCTCTCTACCGGCGGCTTCGTCGTCATCCCGCATCGCTAATCGGAAATACGCTTCCCGCAGGACCGCGACGATCATTTCCTTGGCGTCGTCTATCGTGATGCTCTCGAATTCCTCATCAAAGCGTTTTCCCGCGTAGACGTCGACAATCGGGGATTTGAACTCGGCCATGGGGTACATCTTCCTCATTTCACTGTAGATTCTCTGGGCCTCGCCCTTATGACCGGTCTGATAGAAAAGAAGAACCGCATTCTTGAGCATGTTACGATGGCCATTCTGCATGGTCTCGTAGGTGCCTTTGTCGTCCTTGTATTTTTCCATCAGGGCCAGCGCCGCCTTGTTATAGGGATCGAACATCCTTAGATCAGGTCGAAGGAAGACCTCTTTGCCGAGGACCGGGGCCTGCGGCTCTTCCACAATGTCGTCCTGGCGCGGCGCCGGAAGCGGCACGTCGTGGATATACAACCTGCCGTTGCGAAAGAGATTCTGCAGGCTGTGGTTGATGATCCGGTCCGTGTTAGTCTCGTCCGCCCCGATTTCGCGTGACGGGTCTTGTGCGGCGATTCGCAATCCCTTGACGGCCCAGTAAATCGCTTGCGTATCGGGAAGCCGCCAGTCCAGCGGCGAATGGGTGTTCGGATCGGCAAAGTCGATTGGTCCATACTTCATGTTCAGCTCCCGCATCAGCGCGGGATCGAGCTTCCAGGTCTTTCGCAGTTCATAGGCCTTGGCGAAGATGTCGAAGTTCTTGAGGGCCTCCGTTCCTCGGAAATCATCGATCGTCTTGGCCGCTTCCGGATCGAAGCGTTTGGAGTTCTCGCGCAACGACAGGTAGGTGCTGGCAAACGTATCGTCGTCGGCAAAGGCGTTGTCGGCAGTCTTTAGCGCCGTCACGAGGGAGGCCATGTTCGGATCCGCCATCATTTCCTGCCAGGTGGCCGGCGCCTGGACCAGCGCATCGAAATAGCGGTTGTCCGTGCGATAGAGTTTGTTGTCTTCCGAATTGAGCAGCGGGTCCATCATCAGGGCCAGTTGGAGTTTGTAGTACTTGTGGTCGTCGTCCGACAGGCCACCCAACTTGTGCTGGAGGATTTGGGCCAGCTCCTGGTAGATACCGATGTCTTTGAGCTTGTATTTTGTGATGGCCTCATCGCGCAGCAGCTCGTAGCCGTTGCGGACCCACCGCCACCGCTGGTCGGGTTGCGTCGCGGGGATAGCCACAGAAATGTTGTAAGCCATGTTCCACGCTTGAAATACCCAGACGGACGCGAAGCGGGGCTGGAGGATCGTGATCCATTCGGCGAGTTGCCGGGCGTCGAAGAATTGGCCTTCCTCTTTTAGTTTGTCGGCCCGCATCCACAAGACGTCCACGACTAATCCGCGAAAAGCTCCCGTGGCGACCGTGGCGAAGACAAGCTCGGGCGGGATATTCTCAGGCTGGTCGATGATCAGACCCATCTTCTGACGCTGCTTGTTGATGGGATCGAGCTGTACGCCGGCGGCGATGCACAAGCCGACCGCAATGGCGACGCAGACAGATATAGTTGTGATATCACGCGAACGCATGTCTATTCTATGGGTCCGGATAGCACGGCCGCGCTCGAAGGGCGCGATTTAGACCGTGATCCTGGCAATCTCCCGAAATTTGAAAATAAGCAAGCCCAGGGCGAGCATCAGAAGCGCTTTGACGCCGACCATAACGGCGGCGCATCTGGCCAACAAGGACCAGCTCACCAATCTCGCCGGGATGATAAACTTTGTGGGGTTGAACTTGTCGAACTGAGGCAAAAGCCCCACGAGCCACTTGATTGTGTACGAGTAAACCAGGCCGGCATTGTGACCGAGCAAGCTGAACGAATCGTTGATGAAGCCGCTGAAGCTGGCCGTGAAGAAGATCACGAGGCAGAACATGATCGCTACGGGGAACGACAAAAAGCTCGATGCGAACAGGCCCAGACACGCCAGGAAAACGAGGCGAAACAGGATGAGCGAGACGGCCCTGATGAAGTTGCCCGTGAAGCTGTCGGCTTTGTAGAGGATTTCGAGACCGTCCGGCGGAAAGATCACCGTGGCGTCATTGTACGGAACATTGACAAAAGCAATCCCAAAGTGGCCGTCCGGTGGGATGACGTCGGCGGAGAATTCGATCTCGTGGAACGTCCGTGCCGCGTTCTTGTGGATCTGATCGTAGACAGGCGTTTTCGGCCGCTCGCCATACTTGATGTATTGCCAGTCGCCGGCGATCCATTCGCCGTAGACCTGCGAATCGGGCGGATTCGGGAACACGTCGTACTTGAACCGGATGAACATGCTGTCGGAAAGCGGTTTGACGTTGGTAAATTCCCAATTCCTTTTATAACCGACAACGGCGGCGCGGTGAGCCAGTTGCGCCCGCTTCGTCAGCTCGGCAATCGTCTGTTCGTACGTGTAGTCCGGGGGCAGCCGGTCCAGCTTCTTGAGTTGTTCGT
>CAYZAH010000635.1:0-3341 GCA_964475805.1 uncultured Pirellulales bacterium
GAATGAACTCCTTTCGCTTCTTGAACACGTCCGGGTTGTTTCGGTCTGGCGCGGATTGCACGTGAAAGGCGTCCCATTTCTCGCCCGCCATGGCCGACAGGCAATGGGCCTCGGCGTAGCCTCCCCAGCTTTTCGTATCGTGATAGAGGTCCCAGTGCACGAGCAGGCGTTTGCCATTTGGGGCCTCCCACCAAAACAGCGGATACGGATATCGCTGGCGATAATAGCTTTCCGCCCGAAGACGATAAATCCCCCGACCGAGGAAATCGAAGCCGGAGTCGGACAGGATGTTGGCGATACCCCAGGTCATGCCCGGATTTTCCATCACGAGTGCCGTTCTCGCCGGTACATCCGTGGATTTCTCAATCGGGACGGCACCATAACAAGCCCGGATCGCCGTTTCCGCAACCAGGATGCCCCAAAGCAATACAGCGTAGATGCCCTTGTAGCCCATCCGGCCTCTGCGAATAGCAACGTAGAGTCGAGCCTTGCCGGCCTGGCCTCGTTGACGTTCGTAAACCTCGGCCCAAAGTGTCCCGTCGAGATTCCAGCGAACTTTATTCTGCTCGGCCGCACCCAGAAAGTAGTCGAGCAATGTCGCCATACGCAGTTCGACTTCCGTCGCCGAGCCGCACCAGCCGTAATCGAGATGCTTGTCTTGAGCCAGATAAACCGTCCATTTGGAGCCGCGCTCCTCCGCTTGGCAAGTCACCGTTGAAGCGAAATACAGGCTTAGAAAGAGCACATAGAACAGATATGCCGACAACTTCCCATTACGCATTTGCTTTTCTTTCATTCGATCAGTCCTCTTCCGTGAAACAAAAAGAGTGCAAAAAGCTCTGTAACACATTTTTCGATTCCACGTCTAAACTGTATAGTAAAGAAAAACTGGAAATCGACAGATTATACAGGTTTTGATGGAGAATGACTATGGGCGAGAACAAGATCGTGTTTCTGCGCATAAGTATCATGCGGAGAAAGTGGAAGGTTCTTCTTTACTATCTCCTTTTGTCTATCGCAATATCTCAGACAGCGACGGCTAAAAACGAATTGATCATCACGACCGGTCCGGTTGTGGATGATCGGGGCAGGCCAATTGAGGGGACGGAGTTTAAGGTCATCCCTGGCAGAAATAATGTGGCGTTTTCCGCTTCCGAGGGTCAGTTGAAAGTTGCCTGGAATCCGCGCTCAGGACGAGGAAAAGATATAGTCCATTATGTGATCGCCAGGCACAAAACGAAGAATCTTGCGCTTGCTTTGCCCATTGAACAAGATACTGAAACACTTCGGTTGGCCTTGAGGCCGGCAGTGTCCCTTTCAGGCAGAGTGGTTGATACGGAGGGCAACGCAATTCCCGGTGTTCGTCTTTTCGTTTATTTGTATGCATCCAACTGGGTCTCGACGGTAGATTCACAAATCCAAACCGATGGACGCGGCGACTTCACGTTTGACGCATTGCCCATGGAGAACCGGTATAGATTGACTGTGAGCGTTGAAGGATATGGTCAAAAAGACATCTTTTTTGATACCGGAGATGCCGCGAATGGTCGTCTTGATGTAGGACGGATCGAACTACCTTTGGCCAACATGTCCGTTTCCGGTCGAGTCGTGAATATGAATGGACATCCGGTTCCCGGGATTGATGTTTATTGCAGCGGTGAAGACCAACCAAAATGTAAAACGAAATCTGATGAGCAGGGATATTTTACGCTTGACGGAGTCTGTGTCGGACTCGTTCGTATTTTTGCCGAAGATCGCGTCAATGCTGAAGATATTTCATGTCAAATGTTGACGGAGGCTGGGGCGCGCGACGTTAAAATCGTGGTTAGAGAAGGTGGGCTTGGACGCTCATATTACGTACGCACCAAGAGCCATGAGGATATCATCAACAGTGGAAATCCATTTATAGCGGGTCGAGTGGTCAATGAAGAGGGTATGGCCGTTCCAGATGTGCTTGTGAATGCTCGCTGTATCCAGAAAAAGAACGAGCAGGGTCAGGACACCGAATCATACTTTGATGTCACCAAGTTTGGCGACGTGACGGATAAGCAGGGACGTTTTGCCATTGAGCTGCAAGAAAAGGCCACGTACAGCTTGCTGTTTTCACCGAATCAGTATCCGGCAGTAATTGCTTACGACGTCGTGACAGATACCAAGGATTTGAAAGTGATATTACCAAAGGGGGGAACTGTCATGGGGCAAGTCGTTCGCTTTAGCCGAGGCGAGAAAGTCCCTATCCCCGATATCAAGGTTGAACTCAAACAAACAAGCCGGACCAGCTATTCTCATATCGGATTTGATCGGGACCGAAAAACAACGACGGATACCGAGGGGCGATTTCGATTTGACCATATACGCACACTCATGCGCACGGATAGACGAGAACCTGTATTTGGACCGCGTATATGGGAACTCAGTTATGGTGATACGTCCCGGACTATAGAGTTCCTTCCAGGTGAGACTGTCAAGCATCTGGATCTGGTCATACGCCCCGATCTTAAAGAGGCGGCTTCATTAGTAGGAAAGCCTTTACCCGACTATACCGGCATCGATTTAGATTTGAATCAGGATCGCTTTCGAGACAAAAGACTCCTGATTTGTTTCTTCGATTATGAGCAGCGACCTGCTCGGCGATGTGTCTTACAATTGAATGATCGATATAAGCAGTTGCAACGGCAAGGTGTTGAGATTGTCGCCGTGCAAATCAATAAAACGAGTGAAAATGATATGGCTCAGTGGGTGAAGACGACGAACATATCCGTCCCCGTTGCTACTGTTACCGGCGACTTAGATGAAACACGGTTCATATGGAACGTTCAGTCCTTACCGTGGTTGATTCTGACTGATCAGGAGCACGTTGTAGCTGCTGAGGGATTCGGATTGTCCGACCTGGATACGAAAATCGAGGAAATCGCACCGTCGGCGGATGCGCCTGGTGATTCAAACAAGGTGGTCGTTCGACCTGGATTCGAGTAGAATCATATCGTTCTCATTGGTGTCTCTGGCAGATGGACGGGTTCATCTAAAAACGAAAGGGAGTCGCATGATTTGGAAACGGCACTTTGTGACGGCGTTGGTTTTGATTGGATGTTCGTACAGTGTTGCGGCGGTCCCGGTGACGGTGGAGGTCCTTGAGGCCAGAAAGATCTGGGACGAGGCACCCCATAATGCGTTCACGGACCTTGCGCGTTGGAACGACGCGTTCTATTGTGCGTTCCGCGAGGGCCGAGGACACGTGTCAACCGATGGGAAGATTCGCGTTCTCGCCTCGAAAGACGCCGAGCACTGGGAGTCGGCGGCCCTGATTTCATTGAGCGGCTTCGACCTGCGGGATGCGCACC
>CAYZAH010000636.1:0-1969 GCA_964475805.1 uncultured Pirellulales bacterium
CCGTCCGGGCCGAAGGAGGACAGATCGTACCCTTGCTCGTTGTATTGGCCCGGATACCTGTACACGTAGTTGTTGCCCCAGGGGTCCTTTGGCACCTCCTCACGCCGGAGGTAAGGTTGCGTCCATCCCTCGGAGTTGGTGGTGGGTTTTTGCACAAGGGCCCGCAAACCCTCGACGGTCGTGGGGTAACGGCTCAGGTCGATCTCGAAGGCGTCGAGGGCGACCTCCAACTGGGCGATCTGGGTTTTGGCCGCCGTTACTTTGGCCTCCTTGGAACGGCCCGTGAACTTCGGAAGCACAATGGCCGCCAATGTCGTCAGAATCACCAGGACCAACAGCAACTCGATCAAAGTGAAGCCGGTTCGACTACGAAGGCGATTGCGTTTGTCGATACTTATCGATTTCATGTCACATCCTTTTCGAATATTGGGCTAAAAGCCCGTCTTCTATCATTCGCCATTTATTTTTCAGATTAACGGATCAATTCCTGCAAGTTGAAGATGGGCAAGAGCATACCGATCACGACAGTGCCGACGACCACCGCCATGAAGAAGAGCAACGCCGGCTCGATCAGCGTGACGGTCATTTTCAGGTGACGGTCCAGCTCCTGGTCGTACGTTGTTGCCAAACGCGTCAGTTCCTGGTCCAGCCGCCCGCTTTCCTCCGCAACCGAGATCATTTCAATAACGGCGGCGGGAAATAGAACGCGGCAGCTCTCCAGACTACGGGCCAATGGATGCCCCCTCTGCACGTTCTCAATGGCGCTGGTGACCGTATCGGCCAGGACCTGGTTGCCGATAGCCTCCTTCGCTACGCGCAGCGAGGCGATCAGCGGTACGCCGGCGGTAACAAGCGTGCCCAACATGCGGCAGAACCGCACGAGAGCGAAACGCGCTATGCCCGTGCCGAGCAGAGGCAGCCGGAGTGCGAACGTCGCCATGGTCCGCCGGCCTTCTTCGCTGCTGAGCATTCGTTGAATAGCAAAGAAAATAAGAACGATACCAAGTATTAAAACAAGCCAGTATTTCACGAGAATCTTACTCGCCGTGACAATATATCTCGTGAGAGCCGGGAGCGAGCCGCCGAACTCGGCGAACATCTGGGAAAATCGCGGTATAAAGAAAGTCAACAGAAAGATCATGATCCCCGTGGAGAGCACGGCCAGAATAGCCGGATAGGTCAGAGCCGCTTTGACGCGGCCCTTGAGGTCCGCCTCGCGGGCACGGAACGTCGCGATCTGCTCGAGCACGACGTCAAGAAATCCACCGGTCTCACCGGCCCGGACCATCGCCACGTAGATAGCGGAGAAAGCCTGGGGATGGTGCCCCAGGGCATCGGCCAGAG
Source organism: uncultured Pirellulales bacterium (assembly GCA_964475805.1). Lineage (GTDB taxonomy): Bacteria > Planctomycetota > Phycisphaerae > Sedimentisphaerales > Anaerobacaceae > JAFGTG01. The sequence goes on from CAYZAH010000636.1 coordinate 1,345, forward strand.
CCATACCGCCGGACACTTGGTCGTGGATGATCGCCCAGAGTTTCTTGGGCGCTATACGTGTTGCCTCCCGGCTGAGGATACCCAGCGCCCGGCTCATCGGGACACCCGCCGCCAGGAGGTTGGCCAATTGACGTGTGAAAGCATCGACCTCACGTTTGGACACACCACCGAACCGGGCGAACAGCCCTTCGGGCTGCCCTTCCTCCAGCCTTTCGATGGTAACCGGATTGAGCTGTTTGTTGAAAAGCTCGTCAATAGCCGCGGCCCGGTCCCGGGCGACAATCTTGTCGGCTATCTGCTGTCCGTTGCCGTCAATCGCTTTGTACGCAAACGTGGCCATTACGTCTCTTTACCCTTCGCGGTTTGTATCCGTGAGAGTTGTTTGTTCAAATGTGTCGTCTTTCGTGACCCTGAGAACTTCCTGCACGGTGGTCCGGCCTTCGCGCACGTGACGAAATCCGTCGTCGCGCAGACTCGTCGTGCCTTGCCTCGATGCCACCCGGCGAAGCTCGCGAGCCGAGGCGTTCTCAGTGATTAACGAGCGCAGGTCGTCGGTGACCACCATCATCTCGAAGATTCCGATTCGCCCCCGGTAGCCCGTGCCCTGACAATTGGGACAACCCTG
>CAYZAH010000636.1:2069-3340 GCA_964475805.1 uncultured Pirellulales bacterium
TCACGAATCTCGCCGACGAGAACGACGTCGGGGTCGTGGCGCAGAATCGAGCGTAATCCGCTGGAAAAAGTCAGGCCAGCCTTGCGCGAAACCTGGATTTGATTGATGCCGTGAAGCTGATATTCGATAGGGTCTTCGATCGTGATGATCTTTCGCTGCACGTCGTTGATCTGTGCCAAAGCGGCGTAAAGCGACGTCGTCTTGCCGCTTCCCGTCGGCCCGGTCACCAGGATAATTCCATGCGGCCGCTCCAGGATCATTCTCGTGGTATCGAGGTCCCGCTCGGACATGCCGAGCTTGTCCATGCCCAACAAAACGGAGGAGCGGTCGAGCAAACGCAGCACGACCGCTTCTCCGTACAGCATTGGAATCACCGAGACGCGGACGTCTATCTCATGGTCGGCGATGCGAATCTTAATACGTCCGTCCTGGGGGATTCGCTTTTCAGCAATGTCCAGCTTGCTCAGGATCTTGAGCCGCGAGACGATGGCGGCCTGGAACTGCTTGACCTCGGAGGCCACCGATGCTTCCTGGAGCACGCCGTCGATGCGGTAACGGACGCGCAGCGTGTCCTCGAAAGGCTCGATATGCACGTCCGTAGCCCGCAATTCGATGGCCTCGGTGAGGATTTGGTTGACGAAGCGGATGATGGAGGCTCCTTCAGCCGCCTCGGTCAGGTCCATATCGTCGTCGGCGTCCGTGTCGATGACCTGGAAGCCGTTCTCGCCGGCTTCCGAGATCATCGACTGGACCGTATCGGCCCCGACACCCAGATACTGCTTGATACACCGGTCAATATCCGCCAACGGAGCTAACGCGATCTGAAAGTCTCTACCGGTTGCCAGTCGCAGCTCGTCGATGGCTGAGGTGTCGAACGGATTGCTTGTGACCGTGAGCAGCTCGCCGTTGCCGGAGTCGAGCGGAATCACGTGCTTGTCCAGCAGGACACGCGCCGGGAATTGACTGAGAAACTGTTTCGAGAAGGAACAATTCTCAAGCTCTACGTAGGGGCATCCGAATTCTCGCGCCAGAAAACGCAGCAATTCTTCCTCGGGCAGTCCGGAGGTCGTGAACGCCCGGGCGGGAGACTCGCCTTTGGCGAGCGATCCGTGAATTCCGCGAGCGGCGCTCTCGTCGATCAGCCCCTCTTGAACCATTCTGTCTACAAGCACGTTCATGGATTCCGCCGTGTCTTAGTCCAACAAGCCCATCAAAACCAACGTAGCTTCCTGGCGCACTGTGAGAACTTGTCGTAAATCTTGCTGAGCCTT
>CAYZAH010000637.1:0-3335 GCA_964475805.1 uncultured Pirellulales bacterium
CAATCATGCTTCGCAGGTCCGCAGGCATGCCGGCTTGCCGAAGAGCGCTCATGACGGCAACCGGATCGGTTGGCGCGACCGCCGCCCCGAGAACCAGACACCAAACCAGCGGCACCGGGACTCCGAGAAGGGCGAACACCTGCCACATCCCGAGGCCCATCAGCACGGCGGTCATCATGACTCCGGCCGTGGCCAGAACTGCAATCGTCCCTTTGCGGCTCCACAAATCGGCAAAGCTGACCTCCAGTGCAGCGGCAAACATCAGAAATGCAAGTACGCCGTTGAAGAGCGTTCGCGGGAAAGCAGCTGTATCGATGTGTGCGGAGACGAATGCTCCGATCCGGAGGCTCGGGGCCATCGCTTCCACGGCGATCAGGGCCGTCGAGAGAGCCAGAGACAGGATGAGAATTCCGATGGTGCGTGGCAGCTTGAGAAAGCGGTCATTCAGGAAGCCGAACAGAGCCGCCAGAACCAACAAGACGGAGATGGCTTGAAACGACAATTGCATGTGTTGCGGATGCCTCCCGCTGACCAAAACGAAGCGCCGCACGCCGGCCCGTCCATATTCACGTCCGTGCCATCATGACCGACTGAATCCGCTGGAGATTAGGACCGGATTGCAGCGGGTCGGTCCGCTCGCTCCGGACCCGTCCCCATGGGGACACGGCTGAGTATTTTCCGAACCTACCTTGCCGGTTACGCCGTCGATATCTTCGCTGGCGTAACCGGCAAGAGCAATCGGCAGCAATCGGCGGATTTGCGCCTGCCGTTGGCGGACTTCCGCCAAGTGTTGCTGGTCCATTGCTGCCGTGGGCCATTTCCGAAGCCCGACCACGAGTTGGTGGTTCGCCGGCCGCGTCAACTTGTGCAACATGCGGGGCCGCCCACAGTGAACACGTCACGCCTCCGAACGGCTCCACGATTGGCGGCAGCGCCCGAGCCACCAATTCGCGCTGAACTCTTTAGCCTTGAGCGGCTGGAAGAGCATGCCAAGAGCCTCGCCAAAGCGCAGCGCGTCAATCCGACGTTGACGAAAGGGCGGCCACTCGCCCCGCGGCTTTACGAAAACTCCAAGATCCTGACCGAGACCTATCGAGCGATCGTCGGCGCAACTCATAAGCACCAGCCGATCACGCCCGCAGCGGAATGGCTCCTGGACAACTTCCATGTCGTCGACGAGCAGATCCGCGAAATCAAGAACGATCTGCCGCCGGGTTACTACCGGCTGCTTCCAAAGCTCGCGGACGGACCGCTGCAGGGCTATCCCCGAGTATTCGGCGTCGCCTGGGCCATTGTCGCCCACACCGATAGCGCCCTCGACATCAACAAACTAACCCGTTTTGTCGAGGCGTATCAGCGGACGCAATCATTGACCATCGGCGAGCTGTGGGCAATCGCGATCACGCTGCGCATCACATTGGTCGAGAATCTTCGGCGTTTGGCCGAGGCGATTGGCGCGCGGTTGTCAGTGGGTCAACTGGCCGACGTACTGGCCGATCGCATGTTGGGCACAGCCGATATCGCTCCCGAGCCGCCAGCGGCAATTCTGTCGAGCCTCGAGCAGGCACCATGGTCGATGGACTTTGCTGTGCAATTGTCGCATCGCCTGCGGGATCGTGATCCTGACGCGACGCCGGCGCTGCGCTGGCTGAGCGAGAGACTGGGCGCCGAGGGAACCACGACAGACCAGATAGTCCGCGATGATGTCCAGCGGCAGAGCGCCTTGGACGTGACTGTGCGCAACGTCATCACCAGCATGCGCTTGGTTTCGATGACCAATTGGGAGGAGTTCTTCGAAAGCGTCAGCCTTGTGGACGCGATCATGCGCAGCGATAGCAAATTCGCCGCGATGGATTTCCCGACCCGCGATCTCTATCGCCGCGCGATCGAGAAACTCGCACGTGGCTCCGCCCATGAAGAGACCGATGTCGCCACCGAGGCGATAGCGGCTGCGAGACGTGCACGCGAGCGCGGTTCAGGCAGTGAAGGCAACGGGTGCCGCGAGGGCGACCCAGGATACTACCTGATTGCCAACGGTCGTCGTGCCTTTGAAAAGGACCTGAGCTTCCGCGTCCCGTTTCACACACGGTTACTTCGCCTCGGCTCCGACATCGGAGTAATGAGCTATGTCGGCGCGATTGCGGTGGTTACCGCGGTCGTCCTCTCTCTCGCGCTGCTCGCGGTGGCTCATGCCGGGGCTGGTGACTGGACGCTTATGGTCCTCGCGTTTGTCGGTCTCGTCCCGGCGTCGGACGTCGCCGTGGCAATCGTGAATCGTGTCATTACTCAGCAGATTGGTGCGACTCTTCTGCCTGGTCTGGAGTTGCGCGACGGCGTTCCATCGGACCTGCGCACCATCGTCGTCGTGCCGACGTTGCTCACCGGCATCACCTCAGTCCGCGAACAGATCGAGCGCCTCGAAGTTCACCACCTCTCGAACCCAGACGACAACTTCTGCTTCGCGCTACTATCCGACTGGCGCGATTCCGCCACTGAACAGACCGAGACTGACGATGCGCTGCTCGCCGAAGCAGCTATCGGCATTGCCCGGTTGAATGCGATTTACGGATCGACAGGCGGCTACAAGCGCTTCTTCTTGCTCCATCGCCGGCGTCTCTGGAACGAACGCGAAGGAAGGTGGATCGGCTGGGAGCGCAAGCGTGGCAAGCTGCGCGAACTCAATCGCCTGCTCCGCGGGGCCACCGACACGACATTCATGGCGATCGATGGCCGGGCCCCGTCGCTGCCGCCCGGTATCCGCTACGCCCTGACGCTAGACGCCGACACGCGGCTGCCAATCGGAGCCGCCAGACGCCTGGTCGGAAAGATCGCTCACCCCCTCAACCAGCCGCTCATCGACGCGCGGACTGGTCTCGTCGCGCGGGGCCACGGCATTCTTCAGCCACGCGTGACGCCCTCTTTGCCGGTCGGCAGCGAGGGATCATTGTATCAGCGGGTCTTTTCCGGCCCCAATGGGCTCGATCCGTACGCACTCGCGGCTTCGGATATCTACCAGGACCTTTTCGAGGAAGGCTCCTATTGCGGCAAGGGTATCTACGAAATTGACATCCTTGAGTCCGCGCTGGAAGGACAAATTCCGGAGAACGCGATTCTCAGCCATGATCTTCTCGAAGGGATCTTCGCACGCGCGGGTCTAGCCTCCGATATCGAGGTAGTGGAAGAGTTCCCCTCACGCTACGACGTGGCTTCAGCACGTCAGCACCGCTGGACACGGGGCGATTGGCAACTGCTGCCGTGGATCCTCGGATTCGGCAGCAAGGTGCACGGCAAATCGCCGAGGACCGCAATTCCCTTGATGGGGCGATGGAAGCTTC
>CAYZAH010000638.1:0-3316 GCA_964475805.1 uncultured Pirellulales bacterium
ATTCTACCGGGCGAAGAAGGCCCTGGCGAAGAAGCTGTCGCGTCACGGGCTGGGCAAGGGGTACTTGTTAGCCGCTTTAGTACTGTTCGGCAAGTTGACCGCCAGCACGGAGGCCGCGGCGGCGAAAATCTCCGTCACGGCGGCGACCATCGAGGTGAGCACCGCGGCTTCCTTCGCCGCGGCGGTAACAAGCAAGACGGCCATTGTCTCACTGGCCACGGCGGCTGTGCTCGCCGGTGGGGCCGCGGCCATCACGCATGGAACAGACAGCACTGATAAAGAGACGCCAAACTCCATAACGCCGGCGCCCGTCAGCAGCCCACTGTCCGATGACCTGAGCAAGGGCACGGAGCAGTGCTGGTACTTCTTTCCTGAGGGCGCCGGCGAGCCCGTTATGATGCGTCTGCTCAAACCGACCGATTCCGGCGAGGGCACTTACTGTCAGTACCTCCAGAATCAACATGCCAATTATTCCTATGACAAGGGCACGACCTACATCAGCAACGCCCGGATGTACAATCCCGATCTTTCCGTGCGGAGGCTGCCGACGGATGGCGAGACCTTGAGCCGGTTCATTTCCCGCGTGGAAGGCAGAGAATCCGACATGGAATACGTTGGAGGAAGAAGAGCGGGATTACTCGTGATCTCGAAGCGTTCGAGCGAGTCCGGCGACCGGCTGTGGAGAATCGACCGCCACGCCAATGTTTTGGAGGAGGAGTACTTTCAGTCCGACTGGCCGGAGAGCGTGAAGAGAATCGATAATCGGGACCTAATGCACCAACGGGGTTGGACGTATTTCAGAATTTCCGGCCACCTGAACGGCCAACAAGTCTCAGGCGCCGGACGGATGCCATTCGTTTATGAGACAAGTACGCAGCGAGCTCCCTGGCTCAAGTTGCAGGTCGGCAACGGTTTGACGCTTGTGGATACGAGATCAGGGGCATATATGTCTGATGGGAGCGGGAAGATCGCAGCAAAATACAATGGCGGCAGCTTCTTCGCGGGGTTAGGGCGGCCCTGGATGGGATTGCACACGATTGATACGGTCCGCCGGGATGCGGCCAGACAGCACGTATGGTTTGAAACCAAACGCCTGCCGAGCGGCAATGAGGTGGAGGTCGTTTTGACACACGGCCAGACTAAGCTGGTCTATACGATTGATATGAAAACCGACGTGATCGAAAAGATTGCTCTTTTCGCAGAAAACGGATGTAAAGGCGAGTTGATGCTTTCTTACCTGCAAGATATTGACCACGTCGGTGGTGAGTTCGCGCAGCCGGAGGCGATAGGCAGCGGGGGAACCCGACAGGATTCTTCGGGAATGCTGTGGCTGGTGAAATTAGTGGATGGTCGTTGGTGAGCGATTTGTCTGGTAAGACCCACAGGGCAGAAAGGACGGTGCACAATGATTGGGGCGAGACGAGTTATGACAAGGGGAGCGGTTTTGGCATTTTGTCTTGTCGTGCTGGGTAGCATAGCAATCGTTGAGGAAGACGCGCGTGGACAGCGTGTCTCCCCGAGCGTCTACTACGTCAACGCCACTTTGGGAAACGACAACAACGGCGGATTGACTGTGGGGACGCCTTTCGCCACGATTCAAAAGGGTATCGACGCGGCCTCCGGTGGTGACCTTATCCTCGTCTACCCGGGATTGTATCGCGAGGGAGTCGATTTTTTAGGCAAAGCAATTACTGTCCAGGGAGTTGTCGTGGGTCCGGCCGGCGCGCCCGTGCTCCAGAATCCCGGTGATTTTGCCGTCTCGTTCTATTCGGGCGAGGGCCGCGACAGCGTCCTGAAGAATCTCGTCGTGAGAAACAGTTTCATGGCCGTCTTCATCGTCGACAGCTCGCCCACAATCAGTAATCTGACGGTGGTGGGCAACAAGTATGGTATCGACGCCTACAGCGGCTCGGACCCGGATATTGCCAATACCATTTTCTGGAATAATTCCGGGGCAGACCTATTCGGATGCCGGGCACGGTATAGTCGCGTCAGTGACGCGGAGGCGGACGGGACCAACATTGACGGCGACCCGCTTTTGGTCGATCCGAACGCCGGCGATTATCATTTGTTTTCAGAAAGGGGGCGGTACTGGCCGGACCACGACGTCTGGGTCCTCGACAAAGTCACGAGCCCGTGTGTTGATGCCGGCGACCCGAACGCTGATCCGGCGGACGAGCCGGTGCCAAACGGCGGGCGAATCAACATGGGAGTTTACGGCGGCACGGAACAGGCCAGTCTGTCGCCGTCGCAACAGCCGGGTTTGCCGGGTCAGGCCACCGCCCCCAGCCCGGCTGACGGTGAGGTCGACGTGAATCCGGGGATCGTGTTGAGATGGACGGCCGGTGCCGGCGCCCTCTCACACCAGGTCTATTTCGGGACAGACATCGTGCCCCCGTTAGTGAGTCGCCAGGATGACGGAGAATTCGGGAGAGAATTCCATCCCGGTCCGTTGAACCTGGACACGACCTACTTCTGGCGCATCGACGAGGTCAACGGCGCCGGCAAGACGACGGGTGTGCTGTGGAGCTTCACAACGTCCCGTTTCCAGCCGAAGGGCAGGACCTGTTTTACCGCCGAGACCGGCGTTTGGGTGGATGGGACTCTTGTTCCCATATCCGGAGTCAGGCAGGGAGGGTGCATCGCAGGCACAGAGAGTGCGACGGTGACCAAGTCCTTGCCGCACGCGGGCAAAATCCAAGAGTTGCAGGAGCACGAAGGAGTCTTCGAGTGTTACGACGTCATCCTGGCAAGCGGCAATCGCATCGCCGTGGCAGAACGTCACTTCTTCCTGACACAGTCCGGCCAATGGCTCGCCGTGCAAGACCTGAAGCCCGGAATGAGATTGCAGACGCTCAATGGATCAGTCGGAATCGTCAGTGTGACCAAGAGACCCACGCCCTACGTGGGAAAGGTCTATAATCTCCGGATCGAAGGATCGGACCGGTATCTGGTAGGTGAGGACGCGGTTGTCGTACGCGATTACTGAGACGCCGCGGCTTTGCCGACTGGGGCGTGACGCTGTGGTTATCGTTTCAACTGAAGGGGAACGAGAATGAAGGAGAGGGAATACCACGTGGGATGGGCGACGTTCGTGACGCTTCTGCTGGCGGTCGTGAGCTTGCCCGCCGCCGGCGGGATCATCTACGTGGATGACGACGCCACGGGCGCAAACGACGGGTCAAGCTGGGCCGACGCATATAACGCCCTCCAGGATGCTCTGCCGGATGCGAACGAGGCTGAGAAACCGGTCGAGATACGTGTGGCCCAGGGTATCTACACACCTGACAAAGGCGCGGGAATCACGCGCGGAGAC
>CAYZAH010000639.1:0-3300 GCA_964475805.1 uncultured Pirellulales bacterium
TCCGTCGAGGGAACGCCGGATTTTCGACATTCGCGGCTCTTCCAAACCTAAAACAGCTCAAAATTTCACAGAATTTTACATTGATTCACATAAATTTGCAGAAGGCGACTATAGAATCACGTAAATCAACGTAAATCTCATCAGGAAATCCCATTTAGGCCATTTACGTGCCAACGGAGAAGTCATGGCAAATGAAAAAACAAACCCAATTTACTCCTTTTGGTGGAGTTGGCGTTCTCTCGCGCTTAGCTGGAGTGATCTGCAAAACAAAGCCAATTTGACGATGTTGCTCATTCCGGCGACTTCACGTTTACCTTCTTGGCCGTGACCAACTGCACGGGACCGAGGAGGCCGGATTCGAGCAGGGGGGTGTCTTTCCAGGGCGACTGCCAGGTCAGGGCTTTGGTGATGTTTGTCCGGCAGAACCTTTGGTCTTCGGGCGAATGGGCGTCGCCAACGAGGCGGTTGGACCACGTGTTCGCGACTTCGATGACAAGCTCGTTTTGGCCCGTTCTGGCGGCTTCGGTGATATCCACGCGGAAAGGAGGTTTCCAGAGGATGCCGAGATGCTTGCCGTTGAGACGAACGTCGGCGACGAACCGCACGCGACCGAGATCGAGGTAGACTTCACGGTCCGCCTGCAACTGCCCGGCGGAAAGATCGAACTCTTTACGGTACGTGGCAATGCCCGAGAAGTATTTCACGCCATCGTCGGGATCCTGTGTCCACGAGATGAGCCTGGGAAAGACCTTCGAGGCCGGAGCGCCCCAGCCTTCCGGGAACCGGACCTCCCAGGGCCCCGTGATTTCCTGGTCCGCCGGAACGGTTTTTACCTCGACCTTTATCTGCTCGCCCTGGGCCGTTTTGAGGGTGTACGTGGCATTCTCAAAGGCTTGTAGGTCCATATCGGAACCAACGGAATCAAGGGCGAGACGCCCTCGCCACGTTGCAGGTTCTCGTCCATCGTCCATCGTGATGGAGACAAGATGATTCTTCGGAGCTTTTTCACGGAACACGACAAACACCGATCCAGCGGGCGCCAGTCGCAGCGGGACCGTCGTGCCGGCTTCTACGGAGCGATAAACGCCGAGCCGACGCATCCGGCCCGTCGCGGGGTCCCACAGTTCCGGGGCTTTGCCCGATACGCGGAAGGTACACTCAACGTCTTGCCATTGCATGTTCTTGTTGCTGACAAAATAGACGTCGGCCTCCGGCGTCCGGCGGTGGATGTAGTCCAGATCGGCCGGTTGGTCGGTGGCGCTGGTGAAACTGAAGTCCGGCCCCGTGCCCCGGCTCTGCAAGATTTCGCGGAGGCTGTGGCCCCAGATGATCGCCCCTTTTCCATATTGACGCTCTTTGACTTTCTCACCATCGCACGGTCCCCAGAGTTTGCCGGCGAGCGTTTTGACTTTCTCATCTCGCTGCGGATAATCCGTCAGACCGTTGGATTTTGTGGGCTTGCGTCCGACGACGCTGGCTCCGGCCTTGACGAGCTGCTCGATTTTCTTGAGGACCTCCAAATCCATGTCGTCCCGGTCAGGAAGCACGAGCAGCGCATAACTCATCCCGTCGGGCAAAACAAGCCTGCCCTTCGCAACGCTCATGCGGGTCAAGATCACCTCGGCGTCCGTGACGTCGTAATCGTAGCCGGAACCGAGGGACGGATCGACGTGCTTGGGCGGCACGAAGTTGAATCCCTGGTCACCATAGTAGTAGCACACGTCCCCGACAAACAAGCCCTCCTGCAACAGATAGCTGCATCGCGACAGGTAGTCGATGAACGCCCCGGCCATCGGCCACCATGCGATGTTCGTATCGATATGCGTTCCAGCGTGATACACCCAGCCCGGCAGCTTCAGCCCCAGGGGACTTGCGCCCGTCGGATTGTGGGCGGCGGTATGGAACGTAAAGTGATTCGTCCCGCCACACATCGCCCGGTCGGCAATCGACTTGAGATCGAACGGCCCATCCTGCCAATGCCGCCAGCTTGTGAAGCTCTCCATGTCCACGATCTTCTTGCCGTAGATGTGCGAGGCGCACGCCGTTTCCTTGACCACCCAGACGTTGTGGTCCTTCCAGAACTCGCCGCGAGGGATATCCAGCGAGCCGAGGGCCTTCAGCGCATCGACGGGGACCTGATGCAAAGGCGCTCCAGGCCCGCCCGCCTCGGCGCAGAGGAGCAGACCGTGCTCGTTCGATATCTCCCGGGCTGTTTTGTAGAAGGCATCAACCAGCAGGTCGCCTAACGTCTTTCGGAAATCGTAACGAAATCGCTCCGTGATCGCGCGGTTGCCAACGACCGAGCCGAACAGGACGGGCAGATACGCGGTCATGTCGTAGCCCCGGCGCTTCTCGAACTGCCGCAAGAAGTCCGGCGTCCAGGTCGAGCCGCTCAATTCGTAGCTGCACACGTAGGTGTGCTTCATCGCCGTGTCCCTGAGGTCCCCGAGTTCCTTCTGCAAGCGGTCGATGAGCAGATTGAAGTGCATCCGAGTCGCTTCGGCGTTGAAGTGGTCCATGGCGAGTCCTTTGGAATTGGGACTGGGCAAGACCAGTTTCGCTCCCGTATTCGCGCAGACGAATCGCATAATCGTCCACACGCCCGGCGGGACATCCCAGGCCAGATGACCCGCTTTGTCCATAGATTTCGTCACGTTCACGATTGAGTTGACGTCCTCTATAATCGGCTGAGGCGCCCCGGCCGAGCACCAGCTTGCCTCCGCGCCGGATTTCTTTCCGTCGTGAATGTTGGCGGCGGTCCATTCGCGATCCAGGCCCAGGGCCGAGCTGTAGTGCAACAGGTTCGCCCCGGTCTTGCTGCCATCGGGGTCGTAGGCCGCAACGACGTTCGTTCCATCCGTCGAATAGACCTCGAATTCGCCTAATTCGACTTTGTCGTCTTTCGTGTTATAGCTGGAGAGAATGACGAGCTTGATGTACTTCGCCCGGACCGGCGCGAAGCGGAAGGTTTGCGATTCCGTGTTGGGCTTGAGCGTTCCACGGACGATTTCCTTGAACGCCTCCGCGTCGGTGCTGGTGGTCGAGACCAGGACGGCGAAATCCTTCGTGAACAGGTGCATTTTGCCGTAGCGTTCCTCGTCGCCGCTCAGTGTGTTGGTGAGGACGACCCGGTCAATGGTGTGAATGTCCGGCGGAGGCGGCTCGAACAGAAACTCGTGGCCGGCAAGCCGTTTGGCCTCGGGCATCGCCAGGACCGCCACGTCCCTGTAATACACGGGCAGCCCGTCGGGGCCTTTGGGTGTCCGTTTGGGAACCTTCGGAAACGGCAGAGGCTCGGAG
>CAYZAH010000640.1:0-3299 GCA_964475805.1 uncultured Pirellulales bacterium
ACGGCGATGTGATCTGCTTTGGACGGCACCGGAAAAAATCACACTCTGGAATAACAACTCGTTTGATCTTCTTTCGGTTTAAAGTCAGCTATCCTTCAACCTTTAATAAGCTTTTCCAAAGCTCTTTTCTGCTCTCAACCTGTCTGTAGGGCTTTTCCCTCTCAAAAGAAAGCGGAGTTTCACCTACAGTAAAATCAGATGCACCCCGGATTTGCGCAAATTCACTTTATGGTATTATTCATTAAGTGCGTAAATGCTCTTGTTTATGACAATTTTGGAGGCGTGGAAAACCTCCGGCCTCTAACTGAAGGAGTCCGAAAATGTCGTTTACGAGTCAGCAAAAGGATGGGACTGCTGTGATTGCAGGGAACACAGAGATTCCTCTGACTAAAGGTGTCGGTTATAAAGCACGAGGGATGATAACTGCTCCGGCGATGCAAAACACTCCCTCACTACCGCACATTCGTAACAAGAAAGTTCTTGCGGTTCGGCAACAGCTTGCCGAAGGCAGATACGATCTCGATGAGCACTTGGATTCTGCTGTTGACCGTCTTCTTGTAGTCGCTACTACATAGGACAACGCAGCGGGCCGTTCGTGTCGAACAGTAAACCCGTTCGTCCCGGTGTCGCTGGTATCACAAAGCAGTATTGAGTTAGAAACATAGGAGAGTGACTAATGATTAGGCAAAGACCAGACGTTAAAACGACTGAAGTTGTCAATGATGAAAAGAAACAATTGGAGGTTCAGGAAGGTAAAGGCAGAATATGGATCGTTGATGGGGTTTGTGGATTCACTATTTTGGTCAAGGTGGATGGAAAGGAGTGAGAATCTGCGCAGGTTTACCTGCTAATATCCCCCTGCAATGGGTGGGCCGGGAGGCTATATTCTATGGAACGAAAGTCTATTTCAATCATTCTCCATCTGAGTATCCGGTAGATGACCATATTAGAACTGAGTCGGAAAAGGAAGATTGAATATGAAAAGGCAAAGGTAATTGGGATAAAGGAATTCTGCTTTTCTTTTGGTTTATGACGAAAGTCGCAGGCGAATGTATTGTTGAACGACAAGAAGAACACCATGAATATTGGAGCCAGAAAAACGAGAATTATGATTGTTGATGACCATCCTATCGTCCTTGAGGGATTGGCACAACTTATCAACCAGCAAGCCGATCTTGTAGTATGCGCCAAAGCCGGAAATGCCAAACAGGCTTTAGAAGCTGTTAAAAAGCAGCACATTGATTTGGCTATCGTCGATATGCTTCTGAAGAACACAACCGGTATTCAAGTCACCAAGGATATTAGGCTGAGATATCCTGGTTTGCGCGTTCTGATACTCTCGATGAGTGATGAACCGTACTATATCAAACATGCCTTTCAAGCCGGCGCCCAGGGATATATCACCAAAGACGAAGTGGCTGATGAAATTATAAGTGCGATCCGCCGAGTCCTGAACGGAAAGATTTACCTGAGCGCACGTCTGGCTGAGAAATTCCCCCGCAGAACAATCGATAGCATCAAGGCGGGTGATTTGGATGACTCAGTATGGGAATAGCGACTATATGGGCAGGCATGCAAGGGGCATCCTGGTTGATCCGGGTGAACCGTCCGTCGAACAAATAGCGCAGGCACTGGACCGTCTTAACATCGACAAAGACAAACGGCTCAGAATGGAAAAACAAGCCCATCGACGAGGTTGTCAGATGAAATGGCACAGTACGGCATGGGCACTGTTGCAGCATATCGAACTCGTCAATGAGGAAATGAAGATGATCACTGGCAGGGACCTGATATTCAAGAGAGAAAAACCGTCAATTTTCCAAAATGGCAGGTGCCGGAGCATAGCACTTATTCCGTCAAGGCCGGCCCCTCTGCGGTACAAAAGCTCTCCTCGCTCCGGGTGATTACAAGACTTGAAGTGAGCAGGAGTGTTTCAGAGAAGTGTATAAGGAAATCCCAGTATATAGACGTCTCTAATGTTTAGGAACGATGAAGCCATGCTTAAACTCTCGCAGCAAGAAAAAGCACAACGACTTTTCAAGAGGTACGAGGGCAATCCGATATTGACAGTGGAACACTGGCCGTATCCGACCAGCGCCGTCTTCAATCCCGCAGCGGCCAAGCTGAATACAGAAACGCTTCTATTAGCTCGCGTCGAGGATTTGCGTGGCTTTTCCCATTTGACGGTCGCCCGCAGCGCCGATGGATTCACGAACTGGGAAATTGATCCTGCACCCAGCATCGAGGCAGACCAAAACTCACGAGAGGAACGGTGGGGGCTGGAGGACCCTCGCATTGTCTGGCTTGAAGAAAAGAAAAAGTTCGCGCTCACTTACGTTTCCTTCAGCGAGGGGGGGCCAGTCGTTTCACTGGCGATCACGAAGAATTTCAAGACATTTGCTCGCCTGGGTTCTCTACTACCCCCGGAGGATAAGGATGCCTGCCTATTTCCTCGCCGGTTCAACGGACGTTTCGCGCTAATTCACCGGCCCATCGTCCGGGGCGAAGCTCACATTTGGATCAGTTTTTCCCCCGACCTGAAGCACTGGGGTGACCACCGACCGTTGATTAGAACAAGGCACGCTTATTGGGACGGTCAGAGGGTCGGGCTGGCCTGTCAGCCCATAGAGACAACAGAAGGCTGGCTCTTGTTCTACCACGGTGTCCGCAATACTACCGCAGGGGCCATATACCGCGTCGGATTGGCCCTTTTGGATCTGAATTCACCATGGAGAGTGCTCCGGCGGAGTGAGGAGTGGGTCCTTGGGCCAAGCGCATCTTATGAGCGTATTGGTGATGTCAGCGACGTCGTATTTCCGAATGGCGCTATTGTTCATGAGGAGACCGATCAGCTTAATCTCTATTATGGTGCGGCCGACAGCAGTATCGCGGTGGCAACAGCCAAGTTAAGCAATTGTATCGACTATGTTATGTCCTGTCCGCCAGGGGAAGATTGAGTTGTCGAAAGGTTCAAACGGTAAATGCTTTAAGGTGAAAGTGCTGGTATTATATGATTAACTGGAGTTTTTTTCACTATCAGGTACTCCTTCGGACGTGATTGTTCAAGAGGCACTCACGTGTCTATCTGTAAAATTTTCTATCCAAGGTCAATGGAATCGCATTCGTTCCGGGAGGTGGCGGCTAACTCTTTCAATTGATTATTAACGTGCGCTAACATCTTACGAAAGTGAAATCCATATATTGAGAGGCGAACAGCCAACAGCAGCCTACGGGGACTTCGGAGTGACCAGAGTATAAGCATCCAATAGTATATCTTGCCTTTCTCTATCACGCCAATT
>CAYZAH010000641.1:0-3297 GCA_964475805.1 uncultured Pirellulales bacterium
TGAAATAAGCAATTTCCTCCTTTTGGGAGCTATCAAAATCGTTCTTTATTCTGTTCGGAGAAATCAACCATCCGCCCGTACTACCTATTGCGCTGAGGAGCACCTGGCCTGGGTTTTCCTTGACCAGACTAATAATCACCAGACGCTTCATTTCAGACAGACTTTCGCGGTCATCGCGACCCAGCGTGCCGGCTTTGTCTGGAAGAGGTGCGTAAATATCAAGACCTTCGTAAGCAAGATCCAGCTTCACGTCGAGACGTTGCTCGACTTTGAATCGCTCGACCACGGCGTCGAGATCCGCAGGCGTTTTGGCAAGAAGAATTCCAGGGACAAAGAAGAAGATACACGCTGGAACAATAAGCTGATATTTGCTGTGTGACTTCATAAACGACACTCCTGCAGACGTAATATAATATTATACCACAAAAGCCCGGTCCATTTCAAGACCTTCGCGCGACGCGACTACCCGTTTTGAAAACTCTTGCATGAAACGTCTCCTTCGACTTGTTTAGATGGGTTTTCAGGAACATTCAATCCATCCAAGACGACGAGGCTGAAAAATGGTACGAAAAGATTTGCTGATCCACAAGACTCAAAGGCTGCTCGATGAATTTCTCGCTCCGATGCTCGAACACGAGGATAAGCCAAGACAGCGATTTCTCAGACAAACGGTTCGAGCTATCCTCTTTTCCGGCTCTTTGGTGGTCATGGAACTGTGTAAATGGATCAGGGACAAATGCTCCGATCCGTTCTATCAAGATAAACGACTGCTGAACCATCTGGTCAGCCCACAGGCTGGATTGGAGCGATTCAGGGTTCGTCCATATGTGGCGATTCAACGGCTGGCTCTTTTAGCGATGCTGGCGATGGGATTTCTCACTCAGATCTTGCTGCGGAGTCGCGATTTGACCCAACGCCTGTTCTCATTCACGGATCGATTCCGAATGGTCAGGTTTCAATACTGTCGACTCTTGGATGGCATTCAGGAATTTATGCGGCTTAGGCCAACGAAACAATTTGAAAGGAACTTATGGAACGTCATCATCTTAAATGAACCTGTTCAAAAAACGAAGAGCTGGTGACTCAGTCAAGCCCCAGCTCTTTGAGTATTCGTAACAGTCGTCCCATACCTCGGCTATGGAGCAGGCCGGTACAGTCTTATGTCATCGATGTATATCGTACCCGATCCACCAACGGCCGCCATGCCGGATTCGCTGCCCAGACCAATTGCAAGCTTATCCACATTGCTTAGACTGATCCCCTGATCAGCAAAACCTTGTAGTGGGATACGCCACTGTCTCCATGTGCGAATCGTAGTCGCGCCCGGATCATCGTAGGACACAACCGCAGCAGAGCCGGTGGTGTTGGCGATCGACGTATACAGCGGCTCAGCCGCATTACCCGCAGCGCCTCGGAACCATAGCGATAATTCCGTAACGCCCGCCTGCGTCCAGTCCCGCGGCGCCGTCAGCGTCAAGGAGGCCTCTGAATTCGTTACACCTGCTTCGTTGGTGTACACCAGCGGCATGGATTGGAAACCGCCATGGACGATCGTCTGCTCACAATACGGAGGCATCAGATAACCGACCTGCGCACCATTGTCGGCAATGCCGAAACCATCAATCCACGTTTGCCAGATGGTCTGTCCGGCCGCATCGTCATCGGTATAGCTCTCGAAATCCTCCACAAGAAGGAAGGCACCCGTCGTGAAGACCCAAAGCGGCCCCTTTGACGTATTGCCCTGGCTATCGACCTCATCCACACGCCAGTAGTAGACCGTGTCCGCCTCCAGCAATCCCGGCTCGTAACTCTCAGCACCCAGGGCAATGGAACCTTTGTCTTCGGGCGAACCGGAACCGGCGGCGCGCACGGCCTCTTTATCCGTTCCAAAGTAAAGCTGGTGTGAGGTGGCGCTGTCGGCCGCCGTCCAACGTAGAATCGTATTCATCCCGACATCCGTGGCGCGATATGCCGGCTTTGGATTGCCAACCGCGCCGGGTGTCGTAAAGCTCCAGACGTCGCCTTTATACGTCGCAGCGGCGTCGAATTCATCGACACGCCAGTAGTAGACCTTCTCCAATTCGAGCGGGCCGGGAGCGTAGGTCGTAAGTCCGCCCGGCGAGCCGCCAGTGGCATCGTTCACCGTGTCAAAATCATCGTCAAAATAGACCGTGTGCAGCTTGGCACCGAAGCCCGGTGTCCAACTCAAAGTCACATCATCCGGGCCAACGAACTCAGCCCCATCGGCCGGATTCGGATTATACGCTGTCTTGGGTGGAATCGAGAAGCTCCAGACGTCCCCTTTCCAAGGACTGTTCGGGTCGGCATCATTGACTTCATCGATGCGCCAGTAGTACGTCGTACCGGGCACCAGACCGTCCGGATAGGCGGCCCCGGGAAATCCAGCTACATAAAACGTTGTCGTCTGGTTGCCCCAAAAGACGTTCGAATCACGTGTAGCTTCGCTGACGTCGTTGAAGTTGTCCCCAAGATACACGTCGTGCGAGACCGCGAAGTCTCCAGATCGCCAGCCTAAGGTTACCCATGTGTTCTTATGAAGAGCACCGTCTTTCGGGTCGGGGCCGAAGGCATACGGATATGCTTTGCTGCCTTCCATGGCGGCCAGGATTTCCGTTTCCGTCAGCGCCTGGTTGTAAACCCGAACGTCATCGATGAGACCATGAAAGAGACTTTGACCGTCGCTATCGGCCCCTATTCTCAAAGGCAAATCATTGCCCGCCAAAGGCGAAGGAACACTTCCTTCTCCCTCCACAGACCCGTCCACGTAGAGTTTCACGTCTCCCTGGTCAAAAGTGACAGCTACGTGATGCCACTCGTCCAGGGTGTGGTCAGTAGTGGTGGAAATACAGGTGCCCGAACAGCATCTTAATTTCGTACCGGGATGAGTATCCAGGTGGGGACCATTTGCGGTACCTGCACCGATTTTGTCGATGATTCTACTGCTGCGCGACTCCACCTGATAAATCCATGCAGCTAACGTGAATCTCTCCCACAGGTGCAGGCTCTCATTGTCGGCCACTTCAACGTAATCATCGGTACCGTCGAACTCCAGCGCGCCATTTATCTTCCCAATCACCCACTGAGGATCGCCTCTCAGGGTACCATCGTTCCCATAGCCACTTGAGTCGGCGGCTATGGTCCCGCTTCCATCGTCCAATCTCCAGTGTCCCACCAATTCGGCTGACACGTGACCGGTCATGATTAGCACAGACACAAACGTAATTAGACAAGGGAATCTTCTACACATGATACTCCTCCTGCCTCAATAAATGAAAT
>CAYZAH010000642.1:0-3291 GCA_964475805.1 uncultured Pirellulales bacterium
ATATGGACGACATCGCCAACGCGATCCAGAAAATCTACGAGAACCGAAGCAAGCTGGCCTAACGTTCAGTCGAGCTTCGTGCGAGGATTTGTCATTCCGCACTTGATGCGGAATCCATTCTGTGCGCTCTGGATTCCTGTTTCCACAGGAATGACAAATCATCCGCCGCGTTTTGTCATTATTGCTTGATCTGATCGATCAGGTCGAGCGCTTGTTCGATCATTTGTTCCGCCGCTCCCCTGGCGAGCTTCGTGGCTGCGCCGGGTTCGTAGCCGCCTTCGTCGTAAGCAGCGCTGTGGGGCACGTACCCGATGGCGTCATTGCTCACCGAGAAGATGAAGAGCTTCTTCAGTCCGGCTCGCTTCCGTATCTCCAGGCCGACCTCCACGAGAATCTCACCGGGTAGGCCCAGGATGTAGATATCCCCAAGCCGCAAGACCTGAAGCTCCGTGGTGATAGGTTCCCGCTCATTGCCACTTGCCTTCTCATTCTCGGAAGACACCTTTTTGGTGGGAAGGGAGATTTCCCTTTTCATTGCATCGAGCGTGACGTCACCCGAGGTTGGGAGGAATTGGAGCGCTTTGAGCGCCTCGCCCCCGACGGCCCGGCCGATCTCTTGCCGTGGCCTAACGCCTCTGTCGAAAGGCACGGTGTTGCCCGCCAACCCTAAGGTAAACAGACACAGCCCGCCCTCGGCCTGCTCGACCACCCGCCTGGCGTAGGCAGGATAGTCGGCTGATATCGACGTGCTTAAGAAGGGATAGATGGTGACTGGGTGACAGCCAAAATTGACGAGCGAGCCGACCAAGATGCCGTTAGGATCCTCGACGCGAAGCACCCGGACCGCCGGATCGATTGGGCCGAAGCGCCGCTGAGGTTGTCCCTCCGGAAAGGTGAACGTCACTCTCGTCAGCCCGTCGGAATCGACCACCACTTTTCTCGTGGCCCGGACCTCGGGCGGCAACGTGAAAGCCTCCTGCACAAGCCCGTCGGCATCTCGCGGCCGTCGGTTATAAACGACCTCCGGCGCCCGGCCCTCGGCTGCACCGATCTGAACGTCTTGCATGTGCTTGTGAGCCAGTACTACCGCACTGGCGATCTTCCCGACGAGCGTTGCCAGAAAGGACCGGTCCACCGCCGAGACCGGGACGACCTTTTCCGTCGCGAACTTGGAACGCGTATACACCTCCGGCCCGGAATGCGTATGCGTCGCACAAAGCAGAACGTTCTCTTCGGAAATACCCGTCTTTTCCTTAACGATTCTCCTTACCGGCGTCGTGATCTCCTCTAATGGCGTGTATAACAAATCACACGCAACGATGGCGACGGTCTTATTCCCGTCATTGAGCACCAATGCCCTTGCGTAGAGCTCGTCGAGCACGTCATCGCTCACATAGCCCTTGGACCCGATCAGCAGCCCTCCCAAAGGCGGCGTAATATTCGCCTTTCCCACTCCTCCCTTCAGTTCTGCAAAGCACGCGGAGTTGAAGAACACGCTCAAGAACAGGAAGAATACAATCGACCGCAATAGATAATTCCTTCTCATAGCTAAGCATCCTTAAATGTCATCCTATTGAGTATCTTGAGGGCATTCTAACGCCGTTTCCGCGCGCAATCCAGGGAAAGATTGTAGCGCAAGCCATCCCCGTGACTTCGTCGCCTTTCTCTTCATTCCTCTTTTTTCGGCTTTGACGAAGTACTACGGCCGCTTATAGACAAGGCGGAAAAGGGCCGTGCGATCCATCTCAGTTGGTCGGTGACTTTGGCTCGACCTTCAACACGCCGAGGTAGGTAAAATGGTTGCCGTTCACATTGTTGACGGTCGGGGCCAGATCGATGGCGATTTCGCCGGCGCTGTCCGGCACAATCCCGGTGACCATCACGAACTCGTGCTCATTACCTGAAGGGTTGAGAGCCGCGAAGCCCGAGTTGGAGCCGGTGACGGTGTAGCCTGTTTCCCGGCTGTCCCGGACGCTCATTCGTGAGGCGTAGAAGGTGAAATCATACACCAGAAGCGGGTCCAGACCGGTCAGCTTGAAACTCGGGAAAATATCGGTCAGGCCGTTGAATAACTCCGTGTTGCCGAATAAAGAGTCGCGCGTGGCGTTCTGCGGGAACACCGTGGACGCGAGAGTCCCGTTGGTATTGGCCCCGTTGAACCGGTTTATCATGACCAGATCGCTTTTCGTCGGGACGTTCTCGACGGTAACCAGAGATGCCAACCGCCCGGTATCGGAGCACCCGACACCCTGCGTGACGTTGTTCCAGGTATTGGCCGGGTCGTTGTTGGTGGGTGTGTCCGATGAGCCGAAATCGAAGAGAAGGACTTCCAGACGTACCTGCCCCGTGACGGTCGTTCCCGCAACAATCTCGTTGCCCGCCAGATCTTGTACAAAACTGACGCTCACACTAAAGCTGTCCATGATCTCCCCGCCCAGTGTCAGGATGACAGTTCGGGCATCGGGGTCCAGCTCGGCTCCGACGACGTCAACCGTTCCTTCGTTCACGCTGTAGTTCTCGACAGTGACGGCCGTACCAGGATCCAGACGCTCATCGAAAGAGAGTGAGATAGTAGAGCCATTCGTGCTCTCCGCCGACAGCAGAACGGGCGGTTCGGTGTCGGGAACCACGTAGAGAACCGCCTCCTCGCTCATCGCGTTATAGATCCTGTTGCTGACGCTTACGGAAAACACGGCACCGTCCATTTCGGGCGTCACCACGTCGATGGTGTAAGCGAGTTCATTGGTATCGGCGACCGGCTCGCCGTTCATGAACCATTGGATGGTATAGGGAGGCGTGCTTTGGACGGCCGCGCGGAACGTCGCGGACCGGTACGCCACGACCGTCTGGTCGGCGGGCTGCTCGGTGAAGACTATCGGCTGCTGCTCGGGAATCTCCTCGATCTTCAAAGCACCGAGATAGATAAAATGATACCCGTTATTGTTGTTCTCGGTCGGGGCGAGGCTGATGGTTATCTCATTCATCGCATCCGGCACGATGCCCAAGGCGGTCGCGACGTCGTCGATGTTGTTGGCCGCATCGAGCGTTGCGAAAGTGGCGCTCTCACCAACGATTGTGAAGCCCGTTTCGCGAACGTCGCCCACGCTGAGTCGGGAGGCGTAGAAGGTGAAGTTATACACGCGTTCCGGATTGAGCCCGGTCAGCTTGAAACTGGGCGTCACGTCGGCCAGGCCGCTCCAAGTCTCCGTGTTGCCGTAAAGCGAGTCCCGTGTGGCATTGGCCGGAAACACCGTGGATTCGAGAGTCCCATTCGTGTTCGCTCCGTTGAAC
>CAYZAH010000643.1:0-3291 GCA_964475805.1 uncultured Pirellulales bacterium
ATGTCCCGGGGCAGAACGCGCGATTGCAGCTTGACTACAAGATTCTCGCGCCCGTCTTCAGGGCCATCTGGAACAAAGCCGGCGTTCTGGTAGCATGCAGCCAGGGATTGAAAGACCGTGCATTGCGGTTCTTGCCTTCCGTCTCGATAGAGATCATCCCCAACGGCGTCGATCTGGAGCGGTTTCATCCCGCTCAGAAGGGCGACGAATCGGACGGCTTGAGGCTTTTGACGGTCGGGCGGTTGTCTGTCACCAAACGCGTCGAGATGCTCATTGACGCCGTCGAGATATTGCACAAGGGAGGGCTCAAACTCAGCCTCACGATTGCCGGCGGCGGGCAGTTGGAACAAGGATTGAGAGATATCGTCTTGCAGAAAGGGCTTGGTGACATTATTCAGATCACGGGCAGAGTTGATCCCGGGGACATGCCGGCGATGTACCGGCGAAGTGACATTTTGGTTGGCGCCAGTATGCAGGAGGGGATGAGCAACGCCATGCTCGAAGCGATGGCGTCGGGTCTGCCAATCATTACAACGCGCTGCGAAGGCGTTGAAGAGTTGATTACGGACAACGGCCTCATCGTCGAACAGGCGAGTGCCGAAACCATCGCGGAAGCGATAAGGAAAGTGGCCGATGACTGTCTATTACGCAGACAAATGAGCGAGGCGGCCAGAAAGCACGCGGAGGGGTTCGCCTGGAGCCGTATTGCGGAAGAATATCTTGCCCTCTACGAAAAGGTGAAATGAAGATAAAGGTCTTACATGTGATAGACCATCTTGGCTACGGCGGAGCGCCGTTCGTGGTTAAGAACATCGCCGAGCGGATAGACGCCGGCTTGGTCGAGACCTTTGTCTGTGCGCTGAGGACCAACCCCGAGGCTCTTCCCATTGACGCAACGCTCATCAACCTGGGATACCACAAGTACAATCCGTTGGCTTTCTTTGCGATTGCGAGACTCTGCAAAGAGCACGAGATCGACATTATTCACGCCCACCTCCAAAAGTCGATCCTTTGTTGTTTGATGGCGAGTTTCTTTTGCGACGCTAAAGTCGTAGTCCACGAGCACGGCCCGATCTTTCGTGGTGGTACGGGATTCATTTTCCGATGGCTTCTGAGGATTCTCAGGTCGAGGGCGACGATGGCCATCGCGAATTCCCAAGCCGCAAAGGATGCCCTGGTTCGACGGGCAGGCTTTGACGCGGGATCGGTCCGGGTCGTCAGCAATTTCATCAACCTGACTCAGCTCGACCGCAAACTCTACAACCGAGATAAGGCCAGAGAGAGGCTCGGCGTTGCCGGGGGCAATGTCGTCGTGGGATTCGTAGGTCGGCTCGATCCCTGCAAGGGAGCGGACGTGCTCATCAATGCGGCGACCATTCTGTGCAAGAACGATGAACGCTATCGTTTCGTCATTGTCGGTGACGGCGCACAGAAAAAAGAACTGGAAGAGCTAACTCTTCATTTAGGATTGAAGGACAAAATCATCTTCGCCGGATTGTGCAAGAACGTCGCAGAGGTTATGATCGCCTTCGACATGGCCGTGGTTCCCAGCCGGCGTGAGGCGTTTGGTATCGCCGCTGTGGAGTTGATGTACATGCGAATACCGGTAATCGCTTCCGCCGTCGGGGGCCTCGTGGAAGTGGTCCGGCATGAAGAAACCGGGATTCTGCTGAATGAGCTAAGCCCGAAGGCCATCGCAGACGCCGTTGGCAGACTTGCTCGCGACGGTTCTCTGCAAGAGAGCCTGGCGGAAAAGGCCGAGGCGTTCTCTCGCAAATTCGACGGCGCCGAACAGCTCAGGCAATTGACTGAAATCTATGAAGAATATGCAAAGTGACGAACAGATACAATTCAATAGGCAAGTCAACGACGAGGTCAGCCGGAAATACGAGAGGCGGCACGGCGAGATTTTCAATGCCGTCGAGCAGGAGAGGCTAAAGAAGGCCCTTCGCACAGCCATCGGAGCCATAGGAACGCAGGCAAAGCCCCCGAAGGCCCTGGACTACGGATGCGGCTCAGGCAATCTCACTCGCCACTTGATTGAGCTGGGTATGGAAACCACCTCGGCGGATATCTCGGAAGGCTTCCTGTCACTCATCCAACGGAGTTTTTCTCAGACAGGCTTGTCGAAGACTCTGGTGATTAACGGGAAAGATTTATCTAACGTGGCGAATGACGAGTTCGACCTTGTGGCGACCTATTCCGTTCTGCACCACGTTCCCGACTATCTTACTATTGTCAAGGAAATGTGCAGAGTGCTCAAGCCGGGCGGCGTGATTTACATCGACCACGAAGTCAACGAATCCTATTATCAAAGGTCAGAGGAATACGTCGAGTTCGTACAAAAGGCCCGGCCGCCAGTTAACTTCAAGCGTTATCTCAGATTGCTGCTCGACGTCAAAGGCTACATCCATATATTCAGGCGTCTAATGAATCCCCGGTACAAGCGGGAAGGGGACATCCACGTGTGGCCGGACGATCATATCGAGTGGGACAAAATCGAACAGATTCTAACGTCGGAGGGCTTCGAGATTGTCCTAAAGGAAGATTACCTGCTTTATAAGAGCCAATACGACTTGAATGTATACAACGAATATAAAGATAAATGCGCCGATGAAACAGTACTCATAGCAAGAAAATAATAATGTTTCAAACTGAACGATTCAGCTTGTCATCCCTGGGAAAGGACTTGTTATTAGAATGAAGATTGCTTCGTCGCCTTGCTCCTCGCAATGACAAACGGGACCTCCCTATGTCATTGCGAGGCCTATGAAATAGGCCGTGGCAATCTCAAACGCTCAATTGCAGCGTTCAGCAACAAGCCCTTCCGCGGGAATGACAAGACGAGAAGGATACATATGGACAATCAGAATACCGAAAACGACGCTTTCTTCAACCATTTCAGCCGGAGGGACAAACCGACGAAGGCGGGGATGCGGCTGGTCAAGGCCCTGGCCGAGAAGATTTTCAAATACGCAGACATCGCGCCCGGTCAGAGCGTCCTGGAGATCGGACCGGGCCGAGGCGACTTTGCCGATATCTGCTTCGAACGGGGGATTGAATATTCTGCTGTCGAGGCCAACCGGGAAATGGCCGAATCACTTGAACATAGAGGCGCCAAGGTCGTTCGGGCGATGGTTCCGCCCTTGCCGGCGTTGGAGAAAAAGTTTGACGTCGTCATTATGATGAACGTCATGGAGCATATGAACAGTATGGAGAATGCGCTGCAGATCACCCAGCAGATCAGGGGCGTCCTCAAGCCGGGCGGGAAGTTCGTGATCTGCTCGCCGG
>CAYZAH010000644.1:0-3289 GCA_964475805.1 uncultured Pirellulales bacterium
ACGTCGTCCAGTTCATCGATGATGATCTTGACTTTCCCCGTCATACCGGTCTTGAGAAAATCGTGCGTCCCCTCGATGCCCACGTCCGTCGAGTAGACTTTGAGGTCCGGATTCAGCCAGTCTTCCGCGTCGGCCAAGGGTGCCTTCTTCAACACTCTGCCTTTGAAGACCTTGTCCGGAAAGGCTTCAACCGTGATCTCGGCGGGCTGATTCGGCTCGATCTTGTCGATCCAGGTCTCGTGAATCTTTACCTCGACCTTCATCTCGGACGAATCCGGTATGGTGATAATCCTATACCCTTCGGGGATTTCCGCCCCCTGCTCGATCTTGATCCGCACCCACCGCTCCGTGCTCGACCAGTACACGACCTGGCCGGGCGCGGGGGCTTTGATAATACACGCTGTAAGTTGCTTCTCCAATTTCGATAGGCGTTCTTTCTGCCGGCCGAGCGTGGCTTCGGCGCTGGCACGCTTGGCCTTGGCCTGAGCAAGTTGCGAACGGGCGCGGGCTTCGGTTCGATCTAATTCTCGCTTGGCTTCTTTGTAGTCACTGAGCAACTGCTCGGTCTGCTTTGCAAACTCATAGCGCAGAAACAGGGCCAATGCAATTCTCGCCTTTTCCTCATCAATCACGAGGCGTTGTTTCTCTAACTTGTCTTTTCTCAGCTCGGTCTCCGCCACGTATTGCTTCTGGTGGAGTTTCTCGGTCCATTCCAATGTATAAATGGCTTTCTCCAGGTTCGACCTTGCAAGCGTAATATTACCCGTAAGCTCTCGCAGCTTCTGGGAAGCCTCACTGCCCGCATTGGGATCATTGACGTCCTCAACGAGCGAGGCCATATCAATACTCGATCCGGGTTCCGCTTCCTCCTTCTCAATGAGCTTCTGCGCGACCTTTTCGCCGAGATATTTCTGAAGGTCCATCAGGGCGATCTTAACCGCCAATTGGGCGGCGGTCACGTCGCTTTCATTCTGCTTGAGCTGGATGTCATACGCCTCTTTCGCCTCGGTGTCACTCGCTTCGGCGCTGGCAAGCTCAATCTGCCTTTGGGGCAACTGCTCTCTCAACTGAGACGAGTCCAATTCCACCAGGACCATATTGTTGACGTCTTCGGGCTTGATGTAGGTCCCTTCCGGCACGATGTTGACAATGCTGGGCCGGCCTTCGACCTCCGACTTGACGAGTTCCGACTTGACGGCTTTGATGTTGCCGCTTTCGCTCACGCTGATCGTCAATTTCCCACGTTTGACGACAAACGCACCAGCGTCTGAGTCTGAGGCGCTGGAGCCGCCCGGCATCAGGCGTGAAAACCCGAACGCACCTACCGCGAAAATCAACGCAAGCCCAATGAAAATCAGAAGAATCTTCCTAGTGGGCTTCGATCTGCGTCTGAGGGCGTTGCCTTGGCTTCTTTCGTTCTTTGCTTCGATCATGTCATTGGTCCCAACTGTGCTTCTCACGCACACATTCAGAGATTCTCGGTCTTCTCAGGCACGGCTGGATGGCCCGGTACGTCAGGCGAGGCGGACTTCAGCTCAACTGTGGCCGGGTCCCACATGCCGTCCGGCTTAACCTGCAAAACCCCCACGTCCCGGAAGAAAGTCAATTTTGCGATAGCGTAATCCACCAGAGCCGCCGTTAGGCTGTTTTGCGCCGACAAGAGAGCATCCTGGGAGTCCAGTAAATCACGCGTGTCCACCCGTCCGGCCTGCAGCAGGAACGTCGTGCTCTCAACCCGTGTCTCTGCCAGTTCCAGGCTGTTCTTCTGAGTCTCATACCGCTCCGCGGCCACCTGAAGCTCGCGATAAGCCTGGCGAACGTCCAATTCAACTTCGGACACGTCATTTTGATATTCGCGCCGGCGTTGGTCCAATGCGATGAGCGCTTCCCGGTAGGCGTTGCGTTCGGCCTTGCGGTCCAGAGGCAGGTCCGCCTCCAGGCCGAGCGAGTACGCGCCATTCTGGAATTGCAGCCTCTCGAACTTCGTCTGCGGAGCCGAGCTGACCCCGGCGCTGCCGATCAGGTTCAATTCTGCGCCGAGATTGTCAGCGGCTACGACGACCTTGCGCTCCATATCCTCAACGATATTGGCGCTGTTCGCCAGATCCAGACGCTGAGCCAGAGCCGTCTCAATCGCAGCATCCAGATCGTAATCAGGTGCTACGACCCCAATGGCCGCCAGCGTCTTTAGCTCGTTCTGGTCCAGCTCCATCTCAGTACGGGTCGGCAAAGACAACATGATCTTGAATTCATCAAGCTGCTGCTGGTAGCTCTGCCGAGCCTGGAGAAAGCTGTCCCTCGCGCCGAGCTCGCTCTGTCTGGCCTGGTCCACCTCGAAAGGCGGCTTGCGACCCGCCTCCGCCTCCATCTCCAGACGCTCTCTCGATTTGACTCTGCTATTGTAGTTGTTCTCGGCGTTCGTGACCATGTCTCTTCGCTGAAGCACGCGATAGTAGGCGTTGACAATTGAGACCACAAACGCCTTGCGGTAGCGGTTGAACGAGCGTATCTGGTACAGTGCGTTTCGCTCGGCCTGCGTCAGATTCTCCTGCACGATCTTGCGACCCCGGCCGCGCAACAAGGGCTGAGCGACGCTCGCGGTGAGAACGGAAGCCAACGACGTCTGCGGATCGCCCGTGAGAAAACGCGCCCAGTCGATAGCGATGTTGGTACTGATTTGAGCGCCGTCGGCCAAGAGCTGATCGAAACCCACCCCGGCGCCGTAGCCGACCTGCTCATCGCCACCGTCCCGCACGTAGCTGGCGTCAACCGTTCCAAACCACTGGCGGGCGAACTGATGCCGGGCCAGGGTCAGGTCGAGCGCGGCCAAATAGAGCTCTTCCTTTTGCCTCTGGTAGTCTCTGTTTTGCGCGGTCGCCACCGCGACGGCTTGTGCCAGGCCCACGACACCCGAGGGGGGCACGGCGGCCTCGATCTTAATGTCGTTCGGTGAGGCCGGAACGTTGCTGTCATTGATGATATAGTTGGATTTGCTGCCGAAATCGTTCTTCCATTTACCGACGATAATCCGATAGACCTCGTTGTCTGCCTCGGCTTTGTACCGTTCCGTGCTGCACCCCGCGGCAATCCCCAAAACGGCTACGACGCCGAGCACCCGGCACTGGGACTGTACAAACCGAAAGCGACTCCACATAGGACTCTTGTCCTCCGAGTTCCAGATTCCTTGCCTAATCCTGACGGCTGCGAAGCCCAGGACCGTCGGGCCTGGGACACTCACGCTGGATATAGACGGACTCCACGTGTCTTGAACAACTTACTAAGTACTTAG
>CAYZAH010000645.1:0-3285 GCA_964475805.1 uncultured Pirellulales bacterium
GTATTCAAAACCAGGCAACTCGGGCTCGTCCCCAGCTCGTAGACGCCGCGTGGGGCCTGCCAGGCTCGACGATGTAGATGAAGGGGTAGTCGAAGAGCCTCGGGTCGGTCAATTCGATGACGATCCCGCTGGGATCGACCTCCATCGAAGTCAATTCGTGCAGGCGATAGGAAAAGTTCAGGTCGCTGTCGGGATAGTCCGTGGCCCAGTTGCCGCCGCTAAAGCCGCGCCCATAGCCGCGACCGTAACCTCGTCCGCCGTACCCGGACGAATAGCGGATTCGGGCGAAGGTGAAAACGTCATAGGGAAAGTCTTTGTCGGGTGTCCACTCGGGCACGGGCCGGCGGTCGGAATACTGGCGGTCAAACCCTCTGCGGCCCCTGTATCGCTGAGCTACCACCACGCCGGCGCAGGCTACGATCAACAATATCAGAATGAGCCACCTTGATCTTGTCACTGCGAGACCTCCTGACTGGCCGGCGGGTCGCCTTGATCGTCGGAGGTCGGCCGAGATGACTCAGGTGCGCCGTCAACGATTTCCAGGAGCAATCGGTGCGCATCGCGAAAACGTGGAGCCTCGGCCAGTGCCATGAGAACGTGCCTTTTCGCCTCGGCCGGGTTGCTGTCGCGCAGCAGCCGGGCAAGCCGATAGTTGACCTCGACCGGATCGGGTGGGTCGAGCAGGAGCAGACGTTTGTATGATTCAACCGCCTCGTCGTTGCGGCCAAGGGCTTCTTCGGCTTGGCCTAATTGCCAGTACAGCTTAGCTGGAAGGGGATTGACCTGCGTGTACCTCTGCCCGTAATCGACAACCGTTTGCCAGTCTTTCTTTTGTTCGGCCACGTCCATCAGTCGTCCGTAAGCATAGGTTGCTTCTGAGGATAACGCGGCCAGTTTCTCCAAGACTTGCTGCTCTTCGTCGATTTCACCGAGCTGGCGATGCGCCTCGGCCAGGAGCCGATAGGCATTGTCGTCGCCGGCATATTGCGGGTAGAGCGCGATCAGTTTTTCGAGCGGGACTTTCGCCTCTTCCCACTGGCGGTTCGCCAGAAGGGCTTTCGCGTACAAGCTCAAGACCCGGAAATTGTTGGGATGGTCCGCCAGGAAAGCCGCCAGGGCCTCCCGGTTGGTCGGATCAAGTTGGTTCTTTTCCGGTTGCTCCCAGTCCGCCTTCGGCGCCAGATCGAGAGCCCGTTTGCGTGCGAACGCCTCGAAATCCTTCTCCAACTTCTTGAGCGGGGCGGCGCGCCGAGCGATGGCGTCGTTGATTTCATCGCCTTTGGCCAGGTCGGCCAGAATAGCTTTGAGTGACTCGACGCCGAACTGGTTGACGAGAAACTCGACCACAAGCGACGATTCATAGTAGGCGAATTGAAGGTGCGTCGCGCTGGGCGGGTCCAGGAACGCGCCGCTGAGATTTCCAATCGGCGTCATTTCGCCTGCCAGGATCATCCGGCGATACTCCGGCGTCATCTGCTGGCCCCACGTCGGGTTCTTCTGTGACTCCTCGTAGACGGAGATACCTTCGCTGAGCCAGCGAGGCATCTTATTCTGCGTGAGATTCAGCGTCACGACGTGACAGAACTCGTGCCACAGCAGGGAGTGCCAGTTCGTCGGTCTTTCGGCCTTCGGGCTATTCGCGGTGATGACGTCGCCGAAGCACACGCCCAGAAAGCCGTCGCCGCCAGGCAGTCCGAACGTCCGAACGGCAAAATCCTGCTGATTGTCAAACATCTCGACCGTGACCGTGTGATCCAGTTGCAGGCCGTACTTTTGGCATAGTTCGGATTTGGCTTGCTCAAGTAGCTTCTCGACGTTGTCGCCGTAGACGGCGGCCTCGAGCGGGCTCATCCGCACGACGAAACCGCCGGCACGCAACGTCTTGAACTTGGACAGGTGATCGTGCAGGTTCACGAGATTGTAGGCCATGATGTTGTAGGCGTCCTTGCCGTGGACCTCGTCGGCCATCGCCCAGCCCTCATTCTCGGCGCCGAGGCGGAGCAGGTCCTGGGCCAACTGAATCTTCGCCGGCGCGTACTTCGGATCGAGCCTAAGAGCGCGACGCTGATAGGCCGCTCCTTCGGCGAAGCGGTATTTCTGAGACAGCTTTCTGCCGATCAGGTAATCCACCTCCGGATTGGTCGCCCAGTATTTCAGGGCGTTGGCACGGTGTTCCTTGATGGCCGGTGTGTCGTTGGCCATATAATCGAGGACGACCCGGTACGCCCAGGCTTGCGGGTGCCACGGATTGACGGCGAGGACCCGGTCGAGCAGCTTGGCGGCGCCGTCGTAATCCTCGCAGTCGATCTGGTGCTCGGCCATGAGGATCAGCGCCGGCGCGTGCTTGGGATTGACGTGGAGGGCGGCGTCGAGCGATTGAATCATCGCCCGGCGGTCGCTCGGATAGAACGCCTTGGCCAGGCCATAGTGTGCGTCCGGGTCCGTACCGAACCGCTCCAGGGCCTTGCGATATTTCTCGGCGGCAAGCTCATAATCCTGCTTGTCCAGCGCCAATTCCCCGGCGGCCAGGTAAGCGTCGAGACAGTTCGGGTCGCTTCGAATGGCGCGGTTGAAGAACTCGTCGAGGATGAGCTTGGCGTCGTAATTGAGCCGGAGCAGCGATCGGCCCAGCGCCACGAAATCCGGCGGGCTCATATATCGAATGTCGCGATTGCCGCCTATCCGGATGACCCGGCTGAGCACATCTTCGGCCCGGCTGGCCTGCCCGCCATAGAGGTACGTCTCGTAGGCCAACCCCAGCAGCGGAATGCTCACGGGGTAGTTGAAGAGGATCGCGTCCATGTCGTCGGCCGCCTGGCCGTACCGACCGAGCGCCATCTCGGATTTGATCTTGAGAATCCGCCATTGGGCCGAATAGGCGCTGCTGTTGATCGCTTCCTGGGCCGACTGCAAGCATTCGGCGTAGCGGCCGGTCTTGAATTGCTTTTCCGTGGCGTCGATGTCTAAAGCGAAAACGGACGGGGCGGTCATCGTTGCGAGAATCATGCAGACCGCTATCCCAAGGAGTGCCCGGCTAAGCCGACGTCCCCCCAACAGACTGACCTTGTTGCTCTTGCTCGATTTGAGGTCCATCCAAATCTCTGATCGCAAACCAAGGTACATTGAGCTTGCCTACCTCCGTCCAAGCCGAAGCACGGCGGCGGTTCCAACGTCTTTAACGTTTATATACGTTTAGACGTTCGACGCAACCACGATTATTTCAGAGATTTTGCGAGAATTTTGCTCATTCCGTTGGTAAAATGCGCCAAATGAGTAGTGTTTTTG
>CAYZAH010000646.1:0-3282 GCA_964475805.1 uncultured Pirellulales bacterium
TACGTCGACGGCGACCTCATAGGCATGAGCGGGCACAGCTATGGTGGCTTCATGACCGCCTACGCTTTGACGCACAGCAAGCTGTTTGCGGGCGGGATAGCCGGAGCGCCCGTCACCGACTGGCACCTCTACGACACGATCTACACGGAACGGTACATGGGCGTACCGCAAGACAACGTGGAGGGCTACGAAAAAACCTCCGTCGTCGAGGCGGCCAAAGACCTGCACGGCAGACTGCTGATTCTGCACGGAGCGATCGACGACAACGTGCACGTCGAAAACACGTACAAGTTTATTCAAGCCCTTCAACAGGCCGACAAGCAGTTCGAGCTTATGATCTACCCAACGTCCCGGCATGGCGTCGGCGGAATGCACTACAGAAGGATGACGGTCGATTTCATCAAGAGTGTTCTGAATTTGAAGAATTAGGGTTTTGAGAGCGGCGCAGCTCTATTAACGCCGCGGCTCCGACGCAAACGATCCCGCCAATCTCGATAGCCCTGAACATCGGGAAATTGCCCGGGTGGTGTCCGAGGACCATGACACGGCCGCCGCTGGCGCGGATCAGGACAAAGAACACGAGCAGCGCAACGCCGAACAGGGCAAGAGCATAGCGTCGCCATACACGCCGGCACGCCCAGCCCAGCCACACGATCAGAATCAAGCCGACTAATGCGGAAGCGACGACCAGCCATTTTCGCACCGCGGTGCGCTCGTCAGACCATCCTTGCTCCAACGAGATTTGTCGGGCGACCTGCAGAACAAGGGTCTGGATATCCAGTTGCTTGTTGATGCTCAGCACCAGCATGAATAGAGTAAGGCCCCACCAAAACACGCGGTGCCCATCGAATCCCGGTGGACGGGGGACGTGCTTGCCAATGCGCACTGCATAAACCGCGCAAAGACCTGTAGCAATGAAGTATGCGACCGTAGTCACCCATCCCAGAACGGTGGGGTCCCCGATTCCCGGTCTCCAATGGCCATCCACCATGATAGCCAGGACGTCGATCATTTCGGAACCTGCTGCGACGGCGTGCCGGCTTGGCGAGCCGGGAAGTAATAGATGGGCGGATGCTCCATCTCGCTGATCGTGAAATATCCGCGACCCTCGGCATCGAAGCAAATTCCTTCGCCCTGTGGCTCCGGGATCAGCTCAAGTGGAATAGGCATCGTTTTGAACGCTCGCCAGAGAGGCTCGCCTTTCGGCCGGACCCATATCGACGCGCCCACGACTCCCCGCACCATGACTAACCTGCCATCGGGCGAGACGTCGCCCGCGACTGCAAGGCCCCAGGGAAGTCGCGTCACCAACTCCAGCGTGTTGCGCTTTTCGGTGGATTGCGGATAAGCAGCCTGGTAAACCCGGCAGAGCAGCTCGCGCTTGGCAATAATGTAAAGGTCGCGGGTGAGCGGATCGACCAGAAGGGTCTCGGCGTCTTTCGGCCCGTCGGGATAGACCAGCTCGATAGCCTCAGCCGGGCCGGTCGCCATCTCGATGAAAGTACTGTTCGGATCGACCTTAGGCTCCGGCAGCCGGTAGACCGTTATGAAAGGATAGCGAGCGCCGTTGTCGCCGATGTCACCAATATATAGAAAACTATGTTGTGGGTCGGGGCCGGGGCCGATGGCAATATCCTCCCAATCCCGGCAGCGAGCGCCCTTGACGTGACAGGTCGCAAGGAGCTTACCTTCCGGATTGATAGCGTACACGTCTGGAGCATTGCCCGAATCATTATGGACCCACAGAACGGGCGGGTTCTTCCGGCTGGCCACGATGCCGGACGCCTCGGTGATGAGCCTGGTCTGCACTGTCCCTGCCCGTCTACCCGGAAGGAATTCGGGTCTGCCGGGATCGTCGGACGTTTCAGTCGCAGACAACACACAGCAAACAGAGAGCAGAATGTTGGCTGCCACAGATACCACTATTCTCTTTCTTTTCTTCTTTCTCATTCGCTCCACGATACCATATTTGCTTGAGGAAAGCACTATCCGGAGTTCTGTACATACGATCTCATCTGGGTATAATAGCGTCCTCAATAGGCATAGGATGGACTTGCGCTCTTAGGAGATGGAACATGAACAAGCTCGGCGTGGGGATTATTGGGTGCGGCTCGGTAGCCGAGGAGTACGTCAAGGCCTTCCAGAAAGACGCACGCTCCGAGGTGCGCGTGCTGGTCGATCGCAAACGCACGGGCGCCGAACGGTATCGCGAACGGTACGATCTGAGTTGTGCCATCGAAACGGACGCGGACGCGATGCTCAAACGTGAGGAGGTAGACATTGTCGTGGTTTGTACACCTCATTATTCGCACACGACCTACGCCGTCGCGGCTGCGCAAGCGGGTAAGCACGTCATCGTCGAAAAGCCCGTGGCCTTGTCACTCGAGGACGTCCGCAAACAACAGGACGCCAT
This sequence comes from uncultured Pirellulales bacterium, assembly GCA_964475805.1. Classification (GTDB taxonomy): domain Bacteria; phylum Planctomycetota; class Phycisphaerae; order Sedimentisphaerales; family Anaerobacaceae; genus JAFGTG01. The sequence continues at coordinate 2,414 of CAYZAH010000646.1, forward strand.
CCGCAAGGCCAACGTCAAGAGCCTGGTTGGTTTCGTGCTTCACTGGAATCCGCTGCTGATGACCATCGACCGGCTTATCCAGGAGGGCGTCTTCGGTGACATCTTCATGGTGGAAGTGGACTACATGCACCGGATATGGATGACGCCCGAGGAGAAATGGTACGCCAGCCGGGAGCAAAGCGGAACCGCCATTTTGACCGGCGGTTGTCACGCGATTGATGCGCTGCGTTGGTTCGCCCGGAGCGAGGCCGAGCAGGTCTGCGCGTATCAGGTGAAGACCGCCAATCCGATAGAGTACCCAGGGACGATCTCGGTCAACGTCAAATTCGAGGACGGCAAGATCGGCCGGTGCACCACGACGTTCGATGCCAAAATGCCGTACCGGTTCAACATTGGAATCTACGGCACGGAAGGCTCGTTGCGTAACAACGAGCTTTTTGCTCCGAAACTCTTTCCCGGGCAGAACGGCTTTTTGAAAATCCCCTGCATCCTGCCGGACAGCGCCGACGTCGCCCATCATCCCTTCGAGGGGGAAGTCGCTCATTTCCTGGATTGCATTATCGAGGATAAAAAGCCCTATCCGGATTTGGACGATGCGGCGCGGACTCATGAGGTATGCTTCGCGGCCGATCTATCCGCTGAGCTGTGCAAACCCGTAACGATGAGCGAATTGGAAAACATGGTGTGAGCCAAAGATGATTGCGATATCGGGAACGCTCTCGAAAGGATGGATGGCGAAAGCGCTGGGCGTCAGGTTCGACCGGGAATACTATTTCGACCCCAGGACGCGTTACACCATCGACTGCCAGTGCAATGAATACGCGAGCGAACAGTTTCCAGGAATGCGCCTCTTCTACAGCGAATCCAAC
>CAYZAH010000647.1:0-3280 GCA_964475805.1 uncultured Pirellulales bacterium
GAAAGCGAATGCCTTTGATACGGACATAGTCCGCCTTGATCACCATGATTCGATCGCGGACGGATGCTTCAACCGTTGCCTTTTTGCCCCTGATGTTCTGATTATCATAATTCCAAACGTAGAGCCGTTTATCATCCAGATCGACGAAAAAGGTCCCTCGCGAGAGCTTGTCGCGACTGAGAACCTGGCGGAGTGCGTAGCCATTGATGAAGACCTGCTCACACCGGCCGATCAGGCGATGGAAGTCATCGTTCGGATGGGTGTAGTGCTCACTCCATGTGACGAACTTGTGCGGCCAAGCTGTGCTGTAGACGCGGCCTTCGCCTGGAACCTCGGTCCATTCGCTGATACGATCGGCACCCGTCACGATCACCATCGCCCCAACGGCAACCTGGAACGTGATCGGCGCATCTGGCGTCCCGCTTTGCTCGATCACGATCCCTTCGCGGTAGACCCCGTTGTGGATCACCGCCGTATCCCCAGGCTCAACGAGACCGGCCGCTTCACTGATCGTGCGTACCTGTTCGTCCGGCCCGATACCTCTCAGTTCTTTTTGAGAAACGTGCCAGGTCCTCCCCTCCGCCCCCGTGCAGATACAGAGACTCATCACAAACAGACAGGTGAATCGCATGGCGAGAGCCTCAATCGTAAATCGCCAATTCATGGTATAGCCATCGCAAATCATGTGGCTGTCTGCCCGCCTTGGGACTGTCTGGTTTCTGTCGTTTAGAAAGCTGACTGTCCCCTTTGTGAACGTGAGGAACAGGCAGCTTTTGACGGAACAGCGCCGCCAAAACCAGCCAGTCCCGGGGCGCCTTCACGCTCTGCTTTTGCCGCCGGAGACGTTGATGACCGTGCCGTGGATATACCCGGCACGCTCGGAGGCCAAAAAGCAGACCGTATTGGCGACTTCGCTGAGCTTGCCGCTTCGTCCGAGGGGGATGGAAACCTGCTCGTACTTCTTGCGGAACTGCTCGACCGTGATGTCCCGCGTATAGGCTACGGCGCGCTCGTATTCATCGGAGCGAAGGGCGGTCGCTTCAACAATCCCCGGAGCGAGGCCGACGACGAGGTTATTGTGCCTGCCCAGTTCTTTCGCCCAGGAGCGCGTCATGGAATAGATCGCCCCTTTCGTCGCGGCGTACACGCTTTGGCCTTCCGAGCCTTCCAGGCCGGACTCGGACGACATATTGATAATGACGCCGCCCTTGCCGGATTCGATCATCACCCGAGCGGCCGCCTGTGCGCACAAGAAATATCCTTTTTGGTTGATCGCTATCATCTTATCCAAAATCGTCTCGGTCAGCTCCTCCTGGCCGGCCGGATCGACAAGCAGTCGCGGAATGAGAATGCCCGCGTTGTTAACCAATATGTCGATCTTACCGAAAGCATCAAGGGCAGCTTTCGCCATCGCCTCGACGCTATCTTTGTTTGTCACGTCGGTAGTCGTCGAAATATGCTCGCCGCCGAATCGCTCCTTCAGGCTCGCGGCAGTCTGTTCGGCGCTGGGTCCGTCTACGTCCGCGACAACGATCTTCGCGCCGACCTCGGCCAATCCTTCGCAGCAAGCTCTACCGATGCCCGCGGCGCCTCCGGTCACGATGGCAACCTTGTCTTCCAAATTAAGCCAGCTCATTCGCTCACCTCGATCATTGCTTTGACGACGCCGTCGCGATAGCCGGCGACCAGATCAAAAGCCTCCTGTGTCCGCTCGAACGGGAAATGGTGCGTAATCATGAAGTCAACGTCAACTTTGCCGGAAGCGATCAGGTCGACGGCTTTCTGAGCGCACTGATTCTGTCGCCTGATATCGACGATGGTGATCTCCTTTCTGCGCAAGTAGTCAATAGCAAAGGAGACTCTATCGACGCGCGGAATGCCGGTCAGGATCAGCGTGCCGCCGGGCCGGAGCAGTTCGATGCACTGATCGGTCGCTTCTTGCTCACCCGCACATTCGAAGGCGACGTCCACCCCGTACGGCTGCTGCTTGAGGATCTCTTCGACGATATTCTGCTTGTCGGGGTTCCCCGCCCAGGTCGCGCCGGCTTTCTTGGCCGTCTCGATACGCGCGTCGATCTTGTCCGTCATGTAGCAGGCGTTTATATTTTCGGCTTTGGCGCTGACGAACGTGCACAAACCGATAGGACCGGCGCCGAGGATGGCGATGTTCGCGTTTTTCGGCAATTTAGCCTGCTGGACCGAATAGGCTGCGATGGAAAGCGGTTCGCACATCACGGCCTGTTCGAGCGTGATAGCTCCGTGTGTCGGATAACACGATTCCTCCGGCATGACGAGGTACTCGCATAAGCAGCCGTGACCCTGGCCGGGCGTACCGAGAAAACGCAAGTTGTAGCACGTGTTCTCCCGGCCCATCTTGCACTGGGCACACTGATGGCACGATACCGCCGGATCGATCGCGACGGCGTCGCCCGCTTTTACTCGCGTCACCGATTCGCCCACGTCCACGACGGTCGCGGCGCACTCGTGCCCCGTGATGTACGGGTACTCCACCACCTGCGAGCCGATTTTCCCCGTCTCGTAGTAGTGGACGTCCGAGCCGCACACGCCGACCCTCTCGATCTTCAGCAGGACGTCCGTGGCTTTCTGTACCGTCGGTTCCGGGGCGTCCCCCATTTCCATTTGTCTCAAACCCGTCAAGAAGACCGCTTTCATGCCATATCTCCAATTACAACCGGCATCGTATGTCGTTTGAATACAATAAATGCTGCCTGACAGCAGAGAATGGTCTTATAGCAGAAGTGCGTCTTCTTTGCCAGAACTACTTCGCGGGAATCAGTTTGACCTCGAAAAGGCTCGGCCAGAATTTGCCCGTCACGAACAAACGGTCCCGGCCGGGGTCATAGGCGATCCCATTGAAGACGTCAACCTGGTCGCTGTCTTCCGAAGGCAAAAGTCCTTTCATATCGATCCACCCGACGACTTTGCCCGTTTCAGGTGCGATTCGGACGATCCGCTCAGTCGGCCAGACGTTGGCGAAGACCTCGCCTTTGATGTACTCCAACTCGTTCAATCCCCAAACCGGTTTGTCGCCGTCGAGCACCATGATTCGATTGTCTTGCGTGAGCGTCTCGGGGTCGAGGAAGTACAGCATGGGCGTGCCGTCGCTCATAATCAGACGCGAGCCGTCATGGGTAATGCCCCAGCCCTCGGTCGGATAGCTGAACTCCCGCAGCAGCTCGAAAGAGTTTTTGTCGTAAACGAAACCGACGTTCGACTGGTACGTTAACTGAATAATGCGGTCTTTGTAGATCGTGATCCC
>CAYZAH010000648.1:0-3279 GCA_964475805.1 uncultured Pirellulales bacterium
ATGTCAATTGAAGACCAGGTTTTCTGTTTGGTGACAATACGGGCGTCACTAATATCGAATCCGTCGGGTTTGATCCACGCCGCCATGGTGATACCGGGACCAACCACATCGAATGGTTCCACAGACACCCAATTAATATTACCGGGGTCCGTCGTGTGGTCGGCCTGGTCGGAGAATCCATCAAAAGACATCGCCCCACCTACTTTTCCAGCCACCCACTGTGGATCGCCCATGAGCGTGCCATCGTGCCCACTGCCGCTTGAGTCATAAGCAGTGTCGCTGGAGCCCTCATCAAACGACCAGTGGGCCACAAGATCAGCGGAGGCAATGCGTCCCAGGCTCAGCATGAGGACAGTGAGGGTCAGATAAATCAGATTCTTAGACATAACAGTTCTCCTCCAGAAAAGGGGTAACCAAAGATCGAACCACGAAAGAATTAGATCTCCACTGTATTCTGTTCGTATCTAAACTGAGGATCGATCCACGCGGTTGGTACCTGACTCCATCCTCAGAGAATCGGAAAGACACGGGAAATCCTGCCTACCTGACCTCATATCCGCGGACCTCACATCATTTTCCTTATACCAAAACCACAACCTGAGCGTCAAGCGAAATCTCTGGATGACCTGGTTCTCTCGCCTCCGGAGGATATCGGCCTACAGCCCTTGAATTATACGGCATGGCACGCTATGATCATCCCATCATTGGAAACCAGATAACGTTAGCCACAATACAAGAAAGCGAGGTTTGGCGCATGGATGCCAGGAACAGGCGTGCGTTCACGCTCATTGAGTTGCTTGTCGTCATCGCCGTCATCGCCGTCTTGATGGGTATCCTCATGCCCGCCTTGTCCAAAGCCAAACGAGAGGCGATGGGGATCTTTTGCAAGGGCAACATGAAGGGCTACAGTCTGGCCTTACAGATGTATCTTCAGGACAACGATGATCGATTCCTCAATCCGTGGGCCTTGTACTTCTCACAGCCGAATGAGTATCCGGACGAGGACGGCAACCCCCAGAATCGCTGGTGCAACGGGGCCATGGACCTGACGCAATTTCCGGAGCGCGGGGGTCCGTTCTTCACCTCTTACCTGAAGAATGCCAAGGCCTATATTTGTCCGGCGTTCAAGCGGCTTGCCAACTCGTGCTTTGGACAGACCAATGTTGCAAAGGGCGTAAGCTTCGCGAACAAGTTCGGCACGCCCGCGCTGTACAAACCCTGGTACAACTACAGCATGAACGCCTATCTCGGCCCCAAGGGCCAAGCCGCCCTGGACGGGCAGTTCGCCAGGGCCGGGCAGGTGAAGCACCCCGAGGAGCTGGTGGTCTTTACAGAAGAGAGTTGCTTCCTGAATGAAGGGTATAACGACCAGGGCATCAACGACACTTATATGCGGCCGCTGCCTGTGAGCGATGCCGAGGCGGCGGTCCGGAGCAAAGGCAACCGCTGGGCCGTCAAGCCCGGCCCCTCCCCGGATGGCGTTGGCACGTTCGCCGACATTATCGCCGGGTTCCATCATGCTCCGTCGGGCAATCCTGTCGCCGGACGCGGAACCTGTGTCTTTCTCGCTGGACACGTGGAGGCGCGCAGCCGGATGGATACATTCGGCCTGCTGTGGCCCAAGTAATCCAAGTGGCACGCCGACACAATGATCTATGTGGGATGTATTTCACTTCACCATACAAACTCCGCCGCATTTGAAGCTGCTAACGGATACTGTGACATTGGGATAGAGTCCTCTTTTGAAAAAAGTGCGAACATCCTCCGCCAAGAGTTTGATTGCCAGTTCCATACGGAGGGCAGCCCCGACAGATGGGACTCCAGGGTGAACGGGCGAGAGGGTCTGGGCTTTCCGGGGGCTTTGCAGATGAAGCATCTACAGAATCTCAGACTGTCAAGACCACAGGCAGGCAGTACCCCGGACCAGAGTCTGCTGGCCTCTGAGCCTTTCAACAGCGGCACTAGCATCACCGCCACGCTTGGCGGCGGTGGTAACAACGACATGGTCTACAGCGCGGGTGGCAAGAGCTTTGCGGGCGATGGCCTGCCTAATAAACTTCAGTGCAAAGGAGTGGTCTGGCCGATAGAGTTGGACGGCTAGGCGCAATTCAATGCGAAAAAACCCACGTTCTACTATTCCGGACCAGACACACATCCAGGCTGGTGCAACCTCGACCGGAAGGTTAAGGACATGCAGGATAGTTTAGCATGCTCGAACAACGACCTGTAGATCGGCGCTGGAAAGGGCTACGCACCCGGTGCTTTCTTCTCCGGCTCAGTAGACGACGTGAGGATCTACAACTGAGTTGTGCGACCGTAGGAAATCACAAAGGCTCACACGTAAGAAAAGCAGAACAGGGCTGGTTTATGGCAAATCGGGCCGCGAGTATTCTGCTTGCAGCCTTTTAAGCGCCCCTTGACACAAAGGATTTCATTATTGTTCAAATACAGCTAACGACGAAATTGACCATTAAAGGACTAATGAATCCAACCAGCAGCTAGACAAATCGTTTAATCGTCTGCTTACTCAAGGGAAGTATGTCAAATGAGTTTAGTTCAATACGTCCTTGATCATCATCCGCTTTTTCGGGCGCGTATTGTAGCTTACAAATGTATATTCCAATTTCCTTACTTTTGATTAAGGCGGTCGGAGGCCAAAATTTATCCGCCCAAGCATCAAGTCGCTCACCGATCGCCTGGGTTGCACGCCCCGTGAAACCAAAGACTGACAATGCCATGAAGTGGTCATTATTATTTTTGAGTGAGATGACAATACCACTATCCTGTTGACCTTGAACCCACGGGGCAATCGACCATGTTCCCGCTTTATTGATATAATGAATGCCCGGCTTGGATTTGTTGCGAGTGACAGCGGGATTATGTGTTCCACCGAAACAAGAAGGGATTTTTTGATCTGAATCCCGATAGATATAATAGAAAGGCACTCCAACCTGGCCAGATCCAATTATGAACGGGCGACAATCAAACAGTTCAGCTATGAAATATTCGAGCAGATGGTTCACTTTTTGACTCCCTATGAAAATAGCGGCAACAGGATCAGAGCTACCGCGCAATTTCTTGTATATTTCCTCAGTCCTTCTGATGTCTTGCTTGAGCACTTGCTTATCCACATCTAATAACTCTGGAGAATAGCGAAGGGGTACATATTTTATGTTTATGCCGGTGTTGGATAAGCCATCTGGATTGCTTGAAAGTGCTTGAACAACTGCAGATGCCACCTCACTATCACGTCTGGAGATCCACCGCCAAATGATCTTG
>CAYZAH010000649.1:0-3277 GCA_964475805.1 uncultured Pirellulales bacterium
GTGAAACAGGAAACCGCCGTCGCCGAGGCACCCAAGCCCCAGGAGGACACGTTCACGCTTTACGTACCCAAAAAGAACGACGACGGATTCGTCCCGGTCGTCCTCAAGCGGCTCGAAGGCGGATTCCTCGGCCCGCAAGGCGAGTTCTATCCCACGGTGCCTCCCATCGAGTGGCTCACCGAGATGTACGGCATCCCCCAGGAATTGCGACAAGCACGCCCCGATGCCTTCTTCATTCACGTGCCCGACAAAGATGGTAAAGGCTTCACGCGGGTGGAGCTAACCAGGCACGGCCGAGGCTTTCTGGGCCCGCAAGGTGAATTCTATCCCGTGGTGCCCTCGGTCGCGCAGTTGACCCAGATGTACGGCGCATCCGGTGAATCGGCGGAACCCGAGGAGCAGGTCGTCACTATTCAGGTCCCGAAAAAGAACGGCGACGGATTTGTCGAGGTGAAACTAACCAAGCGCGACGGCGGATACATCGGGCCTCAGGGCGAGTTTTACTCGGAGATACCGTCCAAGGAAATCCTGACGGAGGTCTACGGGGACAAACAATGACGACGTCCCGCGCCTGAGTCTCAGGTCTCGGACTTCGCCAGGTTCCGGACGAAACGCAAGTCTCTTTTCATCGCCTCGATGACTTGCTGTTTATCCACGGTCAGGCGTCGCGCGCCGTGTTCGGCGCCCCCGATCGGGTACTCAAAATGCAGCGACATAGGTACGGCGATCCCCGCTCGCCTGAGCATCTTGAAGTACCGCGGAAAGTCCACCATCCCCTCGCCCAGGGGACAATTCTCCGCTCGCCATGAGCCGGCCTTCTGGGTCCACCTGAAGTCTTTGGCCACGATGGTGTTGACATACCGTGACACCAGCCGAAAGTCGGTGGGCCAGGCCAGGCCGCCTTCGACGGTGGCGTGTCGGATGTCGAACTGGGAGCCAATCCAACGCGTGTCCAAATCGCCGAATAGAATGTCGAGGTCCCAGATCGGTGCTCCGACGTACCTGGCGCCCGCGTGGTTCTGATAGGCCCCCACGATATTGTATTGCTTGTTCATAGCGACGAGATCACGGACTTTCGCCTTCGCCTCGTTAAGAGTCTGATGAATGGGCTTCGCGTCGTCGTATTGATAGTACCCCATACGATAATAGCGGATGCCCGCCTGACTGGCCGTGGCGAGGATACTTTCCGTCAACGGATCTGATGGGTCCGTGATCGCGGTTGTAATCATGGGCACGTCGAGGGCCTCTATCTTGGCGGCGGCGATCGCTCGGGGCAGATCCTCCCGCACGCGTTCGGGCAAGACGTGCCCGCCCGGACGGACGGTCAGATCGATTCCGTCGAATCCGATCTCGCGAGCCGTCCGCGCCATCCCTGCGTAATCGAGCCATTGCAGGTGCTTGGAGAAGATGCACACCTCCGTCGGACCGCCGCGTTTGTTTTCAGAAGCCGCCGCTTCGGCAATGCTGGACCACGGCAACGCCACACCCGCAACAGCCATCCCCAGAAAACCACGACGAGATACGTTACATTCAAGTCCGTCAGTTTGAGATTTCATTGTCATATATCCTCTACTTTGATGTCGTCGGCGCTTCCAGGTCGCCCGTGGCGAACTGAATCGCGTCGAGGTAGAATTTGAGTATTGTTGGATTCCACCAAATCTCGGTCCGGTGTCCGAACGCACAATAGAAAACGCGGCCCTTTCCGTACGCCCGGACCCAGGCCAACGCAAAATCGTTGTCCTTGCGGTGAATCCAGGGCACGGTCATGTTGGTCGTGTTCGTGTCCAGCGAGAGCAGCACGCGGAGCTTCTCTCGCGAATAGGGCTCGCGGAATTGGAAGATTTCCTCGCTCAGCCGAAAGCCCTTGCCCCCGAACGCGGTCAGCAACGGATGATTCGGCTCATCGAGCTTGACGCCCACCTCTTCGTTCCAGGGATGGCCCCAATAGGCGGCCCCCAGCAGTTCGCGAAACTCAGGCCAATGCGTATTGCCCGCGATGGCGTGGTGATAGGCGACAATTCCACCGCCATCGCGCACCCAAGATAGCAGGCTCGCGCGCAGCAAACGCTCGACCGCGTCAATGTCACCAGCGGCTTTGTCGAATTTCGACATATCCTTCTCGGTGGGGCGAATCCACGGTCCGTTGCTGTTGTTCATCACAATCGCATCGAACTTCTTCAAGTTCTCGGGCAGGTACGTGGCCACGTCGTCACTGACGACCGGTTTGTACGCGCCGGCCCGCTCGCCCATCAGTTTCATGGCGAACTCAGCTTGGGGAATCGTGTAGCCTTTGTGTGGAGACTTGTCCATGAATGGCGTGTTCCAGATCAAGACCCGGCGAGGCTTCTTCGGCGTCACCGTCGCCCTGGTTGGGACAGCCGCCCTGATGCGCTCCGCCTGCTGCTTGCTCACCTGCCCCGAGGCAACTGTGCAAGCTCCCCAGACCAACAAGAAACAAAGCGACGATTTTATGATCCGAAGTCCCGTTCTTTTCATCTTCACCATTCTTCTCATAGGGACCAGCCCTGGCGGTACTCCCGCCCGAGAGCCGCATTGGCCTGGGCATTGTTGAGCACCTTCATCTCAATCGGATCGAACTCGATGATCTCGCCCACGAGGGTCGCGACGTTGCCTAACAGCACGAATTCCGCCAAGGGATCCGCGTAATTGAAATTGGACATCGGAGCCGGTCCGCCTTTGCAGGCGTCCAGCCACTCCCGCTCGTGGCCCCGGCTGCGGGGCAGCGTTCGTGGCGGGCCTTCGAAATCCTTGAAATCCTTCTCCGGCAACAGCGTGAAGGACGTATTGTGTCCCGTCGAGTGAATCATCCCCTTGCTGCCGACAAGGACGCAACCGGCGTGGTCTCGCCATTTCTTCTCGCCCGCGTCCCCCCAGTCGAGCCGCCTTCCGAGCATCTGTTCTATCTCGGTCCTCGGTCCCGGCGCCTGACCCGGACCGTTGTACCAGTTGATCCTCACCGGCGGCATGTCGTCCCTGGCGGGAAAATCATAGTGAATGATCTCCCACTTCGGATAGGCATGTTTGTGCACGCCCGAGACCTCCGCCGTTAGCTTGACAACACGATCAGCCAGCGCTCCAGGCCGATGGTTCCAAAGCGTATCGAGCCGCAGAGCCTTGAAGGGCAGGTTCATCGTGTGCGAGGCCCAGTTACCCAGGTTTCCCGTACCGAAATCACGCCAGCCGTGCCAGCCCGCGACCCAGCGCGAGTTGTACGGCCGATACTGAGCGGGTCCGAGCCACAGGTCCCATTTCAAAT
>CAYZAH010000650.1:0-3271 GCA_964475805.1 uncultured Pirellulales bacterium
CTTTTATGTCTTTTTCTCTAAATACCGGCATTAGCTAATATCCTCCCTCTAATATCTTTAAGACTTGGGTTCCCGCAGGTCTATGCTTCTTTCATCTCACGGGAAACATCAACCGCAGGATGAGCGGTTACATACATCAGATCCTCGTTTCCATCATTCCCCATACTGTGCCATGTATTGGCGGGAACGAGTAGCCCCATCCCCGGTTCAACTTTGTGTGTTCCTTCACCTTCTATAGTCAGATAACCAGTCCCGGCATAAACGTACATCGCTCCCTCAACCTTATGTCGGTGCGTCGGGATTTTACCGCCGGGATGAAGCGTTTCCGAAATTACGGTGATAGCCTGGGAACCGTGATCCCTGTCTACTACCAGCTTCATCTCGAACCCGGGGAATAATTCTCTGACTTCGGTATCTTCCTTACGTGTTACCGGCATTCTCAATCACCTCTCTTCCCTTGATATAGTACTCAGAAATAATGAAGAAGATCCCCAGCTTCCGCCATCTGATAATTGAGATTATTCAAAAATCGCCAGATGTAATGATATCACAGTACCCATCTTTGAGTATTTATCAGTTCCTCTGAAAATATTCATTATTGACATTACATGAATAGTAAAATATTATTTATATACAATGCTGAAATATTATTTTAGGTGAAACATCATGTTAAGACGAATAACCCGCAATAAGCAGGTGACAATACCAAAAGAGTTCATGGGGCGCCTTCATTTAAATGAAGGCGATTATGTCAGCATCGAGTGTGATGATGACTCCATTCGACTGCGAGCCGTGGACATTCAGGAATTCAGTCGCAATGATTACGAAAAGCTGGCCTCCAGGCTTGATCAATTAAAAAACGAGCGGGGCACAAGCCATAAGGATTCCGCATCCGCGCGTAACCACCTGAAAAACTTAATGAAATAAAGTGCATTACGAATTTAAAACCAGCTTTGACCACCGCTTCAAGAAATTTTCCTCCCCCCGTCAACAAAAGGTTTATCAGGCCATTGACACCCTCATGAAGTATATAGATGGCGAGGCTGAACCACCCGCCGGTCTCGGCCTTAAAAACTGGCATGCAGATTACTGGGAAATCCGCGCCGGGATCAAGGACCGCATCCTCTTTGAGTTCACCGACCAGATCACCTTTCTTTTTGTAGGCAATCATGACGAAATCAAGAAATTCATGAGACAGAAATAGCAAAACATTGGGGATTATTTGAGCCGACACCTTGTACCTGCTGGGAATTATGCTGAAATCCGCTACGTCTGAAACTTCCGTGATCGGGGTCACCACCCTGACCTCATTTATGGCACCGTTTTTAATTTCTTCGGTCAATGTGGCGCTGCCGCTCATTCAGAGGGAATTTTCAGCCGATGCCGTCATTTTGAGCTGGGTGGCCACATCCTATATCCTGGCCGCCGCCATCTTTATGGTTCCCATCGGCAAGATTGCCGATATATACGGCCGCAAGAAAATCTTCGTTCTGGGACTCTTACTCTTCGTGCTCACAACGCTGACCGCCGCATGGGCGCCCTCCATGAAAGTCTTGATTGTCTTAAGGGCATTGCAAGGGGCTGCGTCGGCCATGTTGATGTCCACGGGAATGGCCATTCTGACATCGGTGGTTTCCCCCGAGCGCAGAGGCCGGGCCATCGGCTATTATGTTTCGGCGGTATACATTGGTCTTTCAGTAGGCCCTTTTGGAGGGGGATTGATCATTCAGCACCTGGGCTGGCGTTGGATTTTTCTGGTCAGCGCCATTATGGGATTGGCCTGCATCGGGATTACCTGTAAAGCGCTCAAAGGCGAGTGGACCGGTCCTCCGGGCCAGCGCCTGGACCTGGTTGGCGTCCTGCTCTATGCCCTGGCCCTTTTCTTTCTGGTCTACGGCATCAGCCGTCTGCTCCGGTTAAATGGCATGCTACTCACCCTGGGAGGCGGCGCCCTCCTCATCCTCTTCTTTTTCTTCGAACGCCGTACCGCCCAACCCGTTTTTGAAGTGAGCCTTTTCTTCGACAACCGCCTGTTTGCCTTTTCCAGTCTGGCAGCCTTGATCAGTTATGCGGCCACCTTTGCGGTTACATTTCTCATGAGTCTTTATCTACAGTTCATCAAAGGAATGAGTCCTCAAGCCACGGGACTGATTCTCATTTGTCAGCCGGCGGTACAGGCATGTCTCTCTCCCTTGGCCGGACGTCTTTCAGACAAGGTGGAACCGCTGCGCTTGGCCTCGGCGGGGATGGCCGTAACAGCCACCGGCCTTCTGCTGCTCTCTTTCACCGGTGCCGGAACGCCCCTGTATCATATCATTGAGATTCTATTGCTTATGGGATTCGGCTTTGCCCTGTTCTCTTCCCCGAATATGAATGCCATCATGGGGTCGGTGGATAAAGCAAATTACGGCCTTGCATCCGGCACGGTAGCCACCATGCGCCTTTTGGGGCAAATGGCCAGCATGGCCACGGCAACGTTAATGTTCGCTCTCTTTATCGGCCGAGCGCAAATTGGCCCTGAAAACTATGACCGCTATCTTTTAAGCTTCAAATATACCCTTCTGATTTTCTTTGCCTTGTGCGTGATTGGAATTTTTTTCTCTCTATTGCGGGGAGATTTGCGGCATGTGGGGGATCAGGGATAAAATTTTCCCCCAAAGCCGCCCCTCGCCGTTGTTCGGTGGGAGTAACCGCGGCCATAATAGGTATGGAATGGGTGAAAAATTGCCCATTCTACAAATATAAACTAAAATTTGAGAGGCTTTTTGATAGGAAATTGCTGGATATTGGCATTAGGATGAAGGGCTGAAAAGTTTTGGCTTCAACTAATCCATCAAATTACTTTTTTAAGTTTCTTCTATTCGAAATCGGCTACAGTGAACCATCATCTCATTGCTGATATATCATTATTTGCCCGTCCCCTTTTTCCTAAGCCGCCTGTACGGCGGTGAACCTTTCGGAGGCGGCCACGGATCTCGTTTTCATAGTCCTTTTGGAAGCTGTGCGCCATGCCACACCGCAACAATCCAAACGACATCGTCTTTGATTTTATAAAAAAACCGGTACGGCGATATTATCACTTCTCGGTAGGGAAGTTCAGGAAATTCAGGTATGATTCTTCCGGATTCAGGAAAATCCTCAAGTCTTCGCAGAATTTTTTCAGCTCGATTGCGAAGGTTAATAGCCGCAGAAGGTTTGTCCTTTCGAATGTAGGATAGCGCAGAAAGGAATTGAGCCCTGGCAGAAGGTGTAAATTTGACCTTCACGAAGG
>CAYZAH010000651.1:0-3265 GCA_964475805.1 uncultured Pirellulales bacterium
TCTGCGCCGTGATGTGCGGCAGCGAGATATCTTCCATCGGATAAAGATCGAAGTACTTCTTTGGAGTCACCCACGGGCAGTGCGGCTTGTAGAATCCCGCCCCGATGAAGAACGGCTTATCTTTGTGTTCTTCGAGCAGTCGGATCGTTTGGTCGGCCACCTTCCCGTCGGTGTGCTGCGTGTCGGTCCCGGTCTTATCCGCCAGAAACGCCATCGCGGAACCCAGGCCCCGCCTGGGCGTGTAGTTCATGATATCGGGTTCGAGCGCCGTCTTGTCGCGTCCGGCGGGATTGAACCGCTCGGCCCACGAGACGCGGTCGTCCAGACCGTTGGTGCCGATGTCGCCCGGATTGCCGTAGTGATACATCTTGCCGACGCGGGCGACGTAATAGCCGTTGCGCATGAACAACTGCGGCAATGTCACCACGTCGGGCAGGCCCTGGCGGAAATGATACCGCAGATTGAACACCCGCGTGGTGTCCGGGCGCAAGCCGGTCAGCAGCGAGGAGCGGCTCGGGCTGCACAGCGGGAACTGGCAATAGGCCCGGTCGAACCGCATCCCACGTTGGGCGAGCCGGTCGATGCCCGGTGACTTCACAAGCGGATGACCGAAACAGCCCAGATCGTTGTTCATGTCGTCCACGGCGATAAACAGAACGTTTGGCAAAGATTTGCGATTTGCAGTCTCCGACGCGGCACAGAGAGGACCTCGCCACAATCCAAAATCGACCACGGACAGCGCCGCCCCGCCGGCCATCATGGACAGAAATCCTCGCCGGTTCATACGATTAGCCATAAGAAAATCTCCTTCGTCTTACACCCTGCACTTTGATTTTTACACTCCTTGGAATTCCGGAGACGCCATACTCGCCTCCAATGACGGCTGTCTCTTTCGTCCCAGTTCTTTTAAGAAGTGATACTCTTCTCTCTTGCCTCTTTCTGGAGCTTGTCGAGATACTCGATTCCCTTGCGCCGGCATTCAAGCTGTTTGTAGACCCACTCGCCTCGGTGTCTTTTCATCTGAACACGATCAAAGGTTTTAGTCTTCCTACTCGATCCTGACTATCATGATACCTGATGGGACGGAGGCCGACAATAGAAAAGCTTCACGATGCCTCTTGGGGGTGTCCAACAGGATTGCCATGACTCAAAATCACTTGATGTTTTGTGCCCGCTGAGCTATACTACTCTTTGTGAAATCACTCGAGCAAAACGTGGAACAAATCGTCGGTGGTGAGTGGGCCGATTGGTATCGGCTCACGCCCCTGCAACGCTGGCACGCCAGCGGCGAACTGTGGGCGCACTACTTGCAGATCGGAGGTTCGCTTGATCCCGAGCCGGATACGGAAAGTCCTTTCTACGATGGCCAGCCGCCAGGTCCGTGCCCTGCTGATGGGCGGCCAGGCGTGCGTGTTCTACGGCGCAGCGGAATTTAGCCGGGACACCGATCTGCTTATCCTCGCCGACGCCGCCAATCTGGCGCGACTGGAGGCGGCCTTGCAGGACCTCCAGGCCCAGCGCATCGCGGTCCCTCCTCTGAGCATCGACTACCTCCAACGGGGTCATGCCGTGCATTTCCGCTGCCGCCACGCCGAGGCCGCCGACATCCGGGTCGACGTAATGTCCCACTTGCGCGGCGTGGATGAGTTCGATGTTCTCTGGGCCCGACGCACGACACTCACTGATACGGACGGAACGGTCTACGAGCTCCTCAGCCTGCCGGACCTGGTTCAGGCCAAGAAAACACAACGAAGCAAAGACTGGCCCATGCTGCAGCGGCTTCTGGAAGCCCACTACCTCCGGCACCGCGCCGACAGCACACCCGCGCAGCAGCGTTTCTGGATGCGCGAGCTACGCACGCCTGAACTGCTCGTGGACGCAGTCCGTCGATGGCCGCAGCTCGCCGAGCGGATCGCTCCGCAGCGGCCTTTGTTGCTCTTGGCCCAAACTGAACAGCTTGGCCAACTGAGGGAGGCCTTGTCGACGGAAGAACAGACGGAGCGACAACACGATCGAACCTACTGGCAGCCATTGAAGGCGGAATTGGAGCGACTGCGCCATTCGCTTCGGACAAGGTCCCAACCGGACAAAGATCACGAGTAGAGCTGGGAATTCCGGGGGACGCCTTATCCATTTCAATGCTGGATGGAGCGTAACGTTTCCGGGGAGCATGGGGGACCTTACAGATTCATCGGAATGCCTCGGTCGCGGAGGTATTCTTTCATCTGGGTGATGGTGTAATTCTCGAAGTGGGTGATGGAGGCCATCAGGACCGCGTCGGCGCCGCCGTCGATGATGGCGTCGTAGAGGTGTTCGAGCGTGCCCGCCCCGCCGGAAGCGATGACGGGGATATTGACCGCGTCAGTCACCGCCTTGTTAAGCTCGTTGTCATAGCCGGCCTGTGTGCCGTCGGCATCCATACTGGTCAGCAGGATTTCGCCCGCGCCCAACTGCTCGCCTCGCGCGGCCCATTCGACCACGTCAATATCCGTCGGCTCAGAGCCGGCCTTGACGCAAACTTGCCAATGGCCGGGCCGGTCCTTCGAGCGCCGGGCGTCGATAGCGAGGACGACGCATTGGTTGCCGAAACGTTGGGCACCCTCAGCGAGCAGGTTCGGGTTCGCCACGGCGGCGGTATTGACCGAGACCTTTTCGGCGCCGCTCCGCAACAGCTCGTCCATCTGCTCGACGGTTTGGATGCCACCGCCTACGGTGAAGGGGATAAAAACGTACTCGGCCACTTTCGCGACCAGATCGACAATCGTCTTGCGCGAGCGAATCGTGGCGGTGATATCCAGAAAGACCAGCTCGTCCGCGCCATCGTCGCTGTACCGTGCGCCTAACTCCACGGGATCGCCGGCGTCGCGGAGGTTCAGGAAATTGACGCCCTTGACCACGCGGTTGTCCTTGACGTCAAGACAGGGGATGATTCGTCGTGTCAGCATGTGTTCGGGCCTCGTCGCTCGTGACTCGTGGCTCGTATTTCGCGTATCGTATATCGTGTTCGAGGAACCATTTTTGTGCCTCTATCGCTATGTTCCTCTGCGTTTGCAAATATCGTAGAAATTCTGCAAGACCTTCAAGCCGGTCTTGCCGCTCTTTTCCGGGTGGAACTGTGTGCCGTAGATATTTCCTTTTTGCACCGCAGCCGTCAGATCGAAGCCATAATCGGTGGGGGCGACCTTCGCCTCGGCGTCGCTCACTTCGGCGCAAAACGAGTGCGCGAAATAGAAGTGCTTCTCGCTCCCTAATCCGACGAACAGAT
>CAYZAH010000652.1:0-3263 GCA_964475805.1 uncultured Pirellulales bacterium
CCTTGGGCAGCTTGCCATAGGCGGATTCATCCAGCAGGTCGGCTTCGACGGTTTCCACCTGAGCCTTTTCGATCCGCTCCTTGACAACTTTGTCGCTGAATCGAGAGACGGCGTAGATGTTTTTGTCCGCCGATGCTTTTCTGAGCATCATGGCTAACGTCGGTCCCATTTTCCCGCCGGCGCCGAGAACGACAATATCGCCATCCATGCCGGCCAGAGCCTCCGACGTAGCCTCGGACGGTTCACTTAGCATCTCTTCGAGACCGTGCTCATCCAGGTTGGCTATGTCTTTCATGTGAGTCTCCTTCGTATGCCGGGCGAGGCTCAGGTCAACTTGAGAATGACGGAGATCAGGACTCGGACGGCCATGAGCAGGACCATGAGGAAACCAATGCCGCCGAGGACGTTGAGCCACAGTGTGTTTCGCCGCTCGCCCATGATGTCCTTGCGATTGGCTAACCAGAGTATCGTCGCGGCCATGAGCGGATTGCCGATCACCGTCAGGGCCTGACCAAAGATGATGAGGTTCACGGGCCTTTGTCCGGTCCGCAGGGCCAGCACGGCCACGATCATTCCAATTAGAAGCACCACGACCGTAAATATCCTCGATGGTCGGTCGCTGAGCTTGGCGGGTTTGCCCAGGCCGTCGGCCAGGATGCTGCCTCCGATCATGGCGTTGATGAGAAACGGATTCATGGCCACGGCGAAAAGGCCGACGCAGAAGATTGTATAGGCCGTAGTGCGCAATAATGGCTGGAGCGCCCGGGCGAGAACGCCGATGTCCTGGGCCTCCTGGCCGGGAATGACGGTAGCGGTCGTAATCATAATGACCGCGCTGACGCTGGTGAGCACCGCCACGCCGGCAATCGCGTCACCAATGCCGTTGCGGTATTCCTTGATCGTCCAGCCCTTTTCGCGGACGAGGTTGCCTTGGTAGAATGCCGCGGCTACCGAGAACGTGGTTCCCAGGAGCGAGGCGATGAGCAAGAGCGGGTCCTGGATCTTTCCGTCCACTTTATGCGGCACGCCTAACGTGACTCCTTTGGGAATGCCGGGGATCAGGCCCTTGAGAATGGCTACAATGCTCGGCGAGGCGAGGATAATGTTGATCAGGAAGCTCACGAGAATAATGCCGACCATCACTTTCATGACTCTTTCGAGCAGGCTGTAGACCTGCTTGGCGGAGAAAAGGAATACGATGATGAGGCCGTTCAGAACGGCCAGAACGATAATCGGCGGGACCTTAGGTATCAGGGCTTCGGCGGCCGCCACGACCGCGAGGTTGTTGGAGAACTGAAAGGCCGTGCAGATCAGACACAGGTTGATGCCGATGATCGCCGCCGCGGGGCGGCCCAGGCGCCGGGCAACCAGCGTGCAGGGCGTCGCGCCGCCTACAACACCTATGCGGGCGGCGGTGGTCATGTACGTACCCATCAGCACCCCTGTCAAAACCAGCAGCCAGAGCAGATCGAAGCCGTACTTGGCTCCCACGTTGGAGCTGATGAGCAGGCTTCCCGGTCCGAATACCACGCAGGCCGTGATAAGGGCCGGACCGATGGACCGCCACCAGGCGATTTTCGATTTTCGACTTTCGATTTGCGATTTGTCTGCCACGTCTTCCACCTTCGGCCTTTCTGCTTCTGTCATCTTGCCTTAGACAAGCTACAACGACATGTGCAACCCGACATTTTGCGAAACTTATACCAGATGTGTCAACGGTGTGCCAGGATTTATTCGCCGGGGGAAGGGACGCCGGCGATCCAGTTGTCGGGGTCGTTGCCGTAGTCGGTGGGGATTCTTCGCGTCAATGACAGGCCGAAGCCGTCCGCTTCGATAGGCCAGAGGTCCGCTTGGCCAGGACAATTCTGCGGATGCGAGCCATCGCTGTAGTTGACTCTGTCTACACGGATGTAGTGGCGTACGCCGGCGCCGTCGATATCGCCCGGCATATTTAGTTCAATGCTCTCGCCCGCGTTGCTCAACTGGCCGTCGTAGGGGCCAAGCACCGTTTCAGCCGGTACGCCCGGATATCGCAAGAGGAATGCTTGCGGGTGCCTGGCGACTAAGAGATATCCGGCGGCCGGGATCGTTGCGGGCGATTCGGTGGGGAAGGTGAAATCTATGCCGCTCGTGAATTTCCACGGCTCGAACGTATTGGAATCATATAGCGTCACCGGCTCGGCGCTAATGTTGCGCAGCTCGATGTATTCGTACTGGTCGTTGGTGTAGGGACCGCCATCGGGCCAGTCGGGATTGTACATGATCTCGTTGATGACAATCGGCCCGACCTTCGGATAGGCATTCGCAGAACCCGGCGTCGGATATTCCATCGCGACGAAGTTGGTGTTGCCTGTGTCGGCCTTGGTGTGACGCCCGAAGGAGACCCCCGTGGCGGACGCGCCGAAGTCCTCGACCTCGCGATAGCCCGTGAGGACGCCGTCTTGAGCTGAGCTAAGGTACAATGTCTCACCGTTCTCGCTTAGAGCGAATGGCTCGTGGCACCCAGGATCGTTCGTATTGTCGAAGTGCGTATCCTCACGGAAGACGAGGTATCCGCCCGCTCCGATTACCGTAGCGGGAGCGATCTCATATTTAAACAGATTGTCGTTGCTGTCGCTGAGGAACCAGCCACCCACGTCAATCGCATGTCCGGCGGCGTTGTACAGTTCGATCCAGTCGGCGTCGTCAGCGTGCGAATGGGCGAGGACCTCGTTGATGACCACGGTTCCGGGATCGGGCAGGATGTCGCTGTCACCCCATCCCGGCGATCCGCCGAGATAAGCGCTGGGGCGCCAGGCGTCTTTTTCATCCCAACTGTTCACGTCGGGATTGGCCGGGTCGATGAGGGTCAGGGAGAATCCCTCTCCATCCGTTAGGGAGCGCCAGCCGTCGCTATAGGTAAAGTCCAGGACCGTCCGGCCGAGAGCGTCTTCCAATCTGATTCTCTCCCCGGCGTTGTCCAACCTGCCGGAGTATTGTCCCGCCACGTTGACGTCTGAGCCGTATCGCGCCTGGAAAGTGTCGCGATCCTGGACAACGACAACGTATTCGCCGGGGGAAAGCTCCACGTTGGGGAAGGTGAAATCAATGCCGTTCGTAAAGCGGACGAGATTCAAGTTGATGGCTTCCACTCCGGTGTTCGTTAGCTCGACGAATTCTTCCGTGGCGAGGGCATCTTGCCCGTGTTCTTTCAAAGCAGAGGCCGGGACGGCCTCGCGACTCAAGGGCGGGACGCCCTCGCCACTAAGGGGATGATACATGAT
>CAYZAH010000653.1:0-3256 GCA_964475805.1 uncultured Pirellulales bacterium
GGTCCTGAAAATACTTCCTTTTGTTTCGTTTGCTCCATCTTCGTACCTCCGGGCCGAATCACTCTATGATGGCGGTTCGCCCATAAAACCGAATCGCCATAATTCGCGATGCTCACTCTGTTTTCTGATCTCTGTCAGCCGGTTTTTCACGTCGCTGCAGAAGCAATCGATTAGGTCAAAATCTCTCACCTGGGCGGATTCGCTTTTTCCAGAATGCCTGTTTAGCACTGCGGCAACCTCCTTCCATTGCTCGAAACAGCTCAGCAGGGTCTCTTCAAGGTTCTCGATGTATATGCCGCAATCGGATGGTCGCTCAGGCATTTGTTTCACCTTCCGAATGAACGCTTCCGTGACAGCTTTCTTCGCTGGCCTTTTCACCGATGATTTCGAGGATCACCGCCCTGTAATCCTCATCCTGCCAGTCGCCGACTTTGCCGTCCATCTGCTCGCCGGTATAGAAATCCTCGGTCTTGTTCCTTTTTTCTATCCGGTGCCTTATCTCTTCCTCCGTCACACCCAGTACGTCCCACATTTCCTCTTCATCCAGCTCCTCTTCCTGCACACCGATGTATTCTCCCGTTTCTTTATGCAGGAAGGCATAACCCTGGGCCCCGTTGATGCCTTGTCCACAATTGACCAGGCCAAATCCTTTATCTTCCATCACACCTTTAATGCTCTGGATAACGTCCTCAGGCTGTGCCTCCTCTTTCGTCACCTCCACTATATCCTGTTCTTTGTCGACTACGTCTACCTCAATTTTTCCGCTGAAGAGGACCGTCTCTGCTTTTAGAAAGTTCAGTTCCTCCAATTCCCTCAGCGCTTCTTCCTTGTCCTGGGCTTGGACGTAGAAGTCCTTTTCACATTCCAGTCCAGCAGTAATCCTGAAATACTTTTTATCCGCCATTTTTCACCTCCGGCCAATCGACGAAAACGAAAGGCCCTCTTCGGGATTTAAAGAGGGCCTTAAAAAATCACTCTCGTCTCTTTTGGTCGACCTTCACCATCTCCTCTGTCAATTGGGCAATCGATGTCTTCAGAATCTTCTGGGCCTTGTTCTGAAGCCAGGTATCCACCTGGGGCTTTAACCTGCTGCCCCAGCGGCTCACGTAATTCGTTACGGCGTTGTAAAGGTTCCATCGGGTCACGCGGCCGTTCTCATCGAGTTTGACTCTCGATAGGATTTCCTTGACGTGCTTTGCCTTTTTGAACATGGCTTTGGTCAAGAGTCTCAATGCCTGCCACTCGACACTGTCCTTCATGCAGATGCTCACCATGTTGGCCAATTTATCGTCGTTGGTGATGATGTCCTTGATGATCTTGTCGATCAGGCCTTCCACCGTTATTTTCAATTCCTCGGTGTATCTAACGCGTTGGGGTTTGACGATGTCATTGACGATCATGCCGTTCGAGCACGCCAGCCGTGTGACCCGCGCCGCGATGACCAGACCCGCCACCTGGCTGTAATCCGAGACGACCCGGATCCCGGTTGTGAAGCTCTCTCCTACCTCTGTCAGCTCGAACTTCGATTCCGGGAAATCAAAATCGATCTGTATGCCGTGCCTGGATTGCTTCAACAGGGCTTGAGCCTTGATATTCAGGCTGGTTATCGCCTCGACGAGCTTCTCTGTCGCATACCGATGCTGGATGACCATGTAGCTTTTGGGAGCCAGGCAAGCCAGTTCATCTTTATCGACGTTCCAGATACCCATGTGCCTTTTGCTGAGATAGTCCTCACCATCCTTGACGATGTGGACGTCCCGCATCTCGGCCCGGTCAAAGCCGATGGCCTTGTTCTTCAACTCGGCCATTCCCATTATTTCGTCAGGCATTTTCTGCCACCTCCGGACCCATCATCAATTGTGATAGGCCCTCTTCTCGGCTGAAAGAAGAGGGCCTCGCTGGCACAGCAAGGACGCCCCGGTTCGCGATATAAACGTTGTGTCAAAACGCGGGGGTTCGGGGGCGGCAGCCCCCGAAAGAATACCGATGTCCCTCTAAGAGCATCACTCAATGAATCTGTAGCCTTTCGTGCTCTCGGAATTCTTCCGCCAGATGTCTTCGTTCTCCCGCCGCCAGTTGCTCATCAGGTTCGAGCCGACAAAGATATACGTGCGGCAGGTATCACAGGCCACGTAGTGCCCTCGGCCGATATTGAAAAGCCTGACCTCGTGACCGTAACGGCATTTCACATCGCAGAAACACTCGCCCAAGTCGAAATTGCCCCAGAACCTGCCCGAGGTGCGGACCCTGTTCGTTCGTTGCGCCATCTATATCACCGCCTATCCAGGTCGATGATGACCCCCGTCTTGATGAAAATCACATGGTTCCGATGCAGTTTCCTGAAATCCTCCGGAAAGAACATGCCGTCCTTAATCCGAACCGATGCAGTCTTTTTCTTTTCCATTTTGCCACCTCAGGCCCAACGCGTTGGCGTTGGGCCGGCCTGGAACGTCACAAGCAGCCAACTGAATCCAGGCACAGGCGTCGCTACAACGACGCCACAAACTCCGCTTCTCGCTCTTGTCGCTTACGCCAGCTCTTTTTCTTGAGCTCGGCTATCTCACGCTGTAACCTCCGTGCTCGCAAATAACGCATGGCCAGGCACCGCATGTCGAAATCACTGATGTGGTCCAAATCAAGAATGCCGTTGTAGACATACTCAATCACTTTGTACTTTGCCCGCGTCTTTATCCTGGCACTAATCATCTCCATGGTCAGAATCTGTTCTGCAAGCTCTTCCTTGAGCTTGTCCGCTTTGTACAGCCTCTTATCGAAACTGAGCTTGTATCTGTCGAAGTCAACCGTGCCGAACGCTCCCCAATCAACCTTGCCGTCCTCATCGATGTTCGGTCGAATCCATCCTTTCCTTGCCTTTGGCTCCGGCAGGGCCAATATGGGGCCAAACTCCTGCTGTATATACAATCTCTCAAGCTCAGCCGCATCCAGCAACTCCTCGGCATCGAGGCCCGGAACGCTGCCGTACGGATTGCTGCGTTCGACTCTCAACAACGGCGACTCAGCGACCTCGACACCATCCCATGTCTCGAACTTTGTTTCCTGGTTCATGCTAAACACCTCCGTCTTTTCGACAAACTTTGTGAAAAGACGGAGTGGAAGAAATTATCAATTAGGTCGTGGAGTCCGCCTTCGACCCTAATAGCAAGAGCCAGGGTAGAGTTTTCATTATAAATCCTGGCTCTACCTATTAGATGAGAAGGTGGAAGCACGGCCTTGATTTTGGGACCACTTCTGGCTG